>JAHEYC010000037.1 GCA_023251775.1 Sphingobacteriaceae bacterium
CTTCTTCTGCATAGAACGTTACGCGCTCTTCTACATTACGTACTTTTAATAAGTACGACACTGTTGGTTTCACTCCTATTTCTTCTAACAAGTAATAGTTCTTGTCATCACCTCTCCATTTAGTTACTTCCGAATTTTCATCGTTAGCATCACCAAACATAATTGCATTAGTAGGACAAGCTTGCTGACAAGCAGTTTTAATTGAACCATCCACTAAAGGCATGCCTGATTTTTTTGCCACCAATTTACCGGCTTGTACACGTTGTGCGCACATTGAACATTTTTCCATCACACCACGTGAACGAACTACAACATCAGGATTCAATACCATGCGACCTAATTCCATTTGTGCAGGATTAGTATCTGCGAACATTGAATTTTGATTATAATTGAACCAGTTGAAACGACGTACTTTATACGGACAGTTGTTCGCGCAATAACGTGTTCCGATACAACGGTTGTAGGTCATCATATTTAAACCTTCTGAACTATGGCTGGTAGCTAATACCGGACAAACAGTTTCACAAGGTGCATGATTACAATGTTGACACATCATTGGTTGGAAAGTAACTTTCGGATTTGCCGAAGGAGTTTCCATATCTAAATATGCTTTACGTGTTGGCATTAATCCTGAAACAGGATCTTTAAGCACGTTTGCTTCTGAACTATAATAACGATCGATACGCAGCCAAGCCATGTCGCGTGTTTTTGCAACTTCCACTTTACCAACAACAGCAACGTTGTTCTCAGCAGTACAAGCAACCACACAAGCAGCACAACCGATACATGTATTCATGTCAATTGTCATTCCCCATTTATGACCTAAGCGCTCATGAGCATTCCAAAGATCTATCTCCGCAACATTCTTTTTGCCGCCACCATGAACAGGTAATTCTGCAGCAGGGTTATAATATTCTTTATTTTTTTCTTTGTATTCGCCAATAGATGTTTCGCGTAAGATATATTCTTCGCGACCCATAATGGTGTGTTGAATTTGTGTTGCAGCAAAATGATGTGTTCCAACTGAAGCACCAACTGTAACATTTCCAACAATTGGTTGGAATGTATTATTGGTCCATGATAATGCAGCAAATGCATTCACACCAACTCCATTGGCAACTTTCATTGATTCAACTGCGCGGCCGTAACCTAAAGCTAATCCAATAGTTCCGGGAGCTTGTCCAGGTTGAGGATAAACCGGAACGGTCATCTTTACACCATTTGCAGTTAATTCAACAATGCTACCATCTTTATCTTGACGTAACATTTCATTTAATCCCAATGCATTTACATCAATAGGACTCATGGTAATATAATTATCCCAAGTAACTTTAGAGATAGGATCTGGTAATTCTTGTAACCAAGGATTGTTGCTTTGAATACCACTTCCTATTCCAATTTTTTCGTAAATGAATAATTCCATAGCGCCACCTTTTGTTCCGGTAGCCATGGCAGCTGCTTTATTATAATCAGGAGTAGGTAATACTTCTGTTACAGCTACAACTTTTGGATCTACTTTTGGAGTTACAACTTTTGTTGTATCGGCTAATTCAGCAACAACTGCTGCTACACCTGTGAACAATGGTTTTCCTGTAGAATCGTTTATTTGCAATTTTTCGGCAGTGTTGATGTCCTTATGTACATATGTTTTTACAACACCATCATGCAATGAATTATTCCAGAAAGAAGTGAAATCTCCGAATTTACCTTGGTTAGGGAAAATACGATTGTTCCAAACTCCTTGTAAATACGATAAGTAATCTGTTTTTAAACCCGACCATTTCAACATCGAATCTTGGAATTGGCGTGTTCCTTCGTGACGAGGTTGCGCAAAAATTGGATTGATTGCAGGTTGTTGTAAAGAGTAATGTCCGCGTTTTGGATTTGCATCGTTCCACGACTCTAGATAATGATTATCTGGACAAACCACATCTGCCCATTGTGCAGTTTCATCTAATACTTGTGCAAATGAAACTTTTGTTCCAACTTTTTTATAGGCTGCTGCAAAATTCAATGCTGCAGGAGCAGTGTAAACAGGGTTGCAATTATAAGTAAGTAATACATTTACTTTACCGGCTGCCATATCCGCAACTAGATCTGCAAATGCTTTATCATCACCTTGTTTTAAATTATAATGCATCTCAACATCTACAGTTTTGCCGTAGTTGTCAAGCATTTTATTAATTCCATTTACTAAGGTTTGAATACCTTCATCGTTAACTCCGGAAACAACCAATGATTGACCTTTATTTTTCAATAATCCTTCAGCAGCTTTTTCGATAGCTTTTGTTGCTTCAGGATTACTGCCAACTTTTTCATCGCCGCTTACTTTTGCATTTCCGGTTTCTTTTGCAATTTCATTATACAATGCTAAAGTTACTTTTCCTAATTCGGATGGTTTAACCCATACACGATGATCGGCATTTGCGCCTGTTAAGGAAAGAGTTGCCTCGAAATGATAATGCTTGCTCATTTCAGGTTTTTCTTTTGTAGCGCGACGGTTAGTAGCGTATTGTTTTGCAAATTCAACAGGGTTTAACCAGTTTCCTAAAAAGTCGCAGGCGATACCAACCACTGTTTTTGCTTTAGAAAAATCATAAGAAGAAACAACCGATTTACCCCACACATTTTTATTGGCAAGAGTTAATGCGTTGTAAGAAATAGCATCATAAGTAACATGTTGCGCTGTTGGATATTTTGACATGAACTCAGCAACAACCGAACGTGTAGAAGGGCTAATAATAGTAGATGTCAAAATGCGGATAGAAGCGCCGGCGGCAGAAACTGCAGCAGCAACTGCATCATCGGCAGCTTTCCAAGTGGCGTCTTTTCCTTTTACCATTGGACCTCTTAAACGTGCTCCATCGTATAAACTTAATACAGATGCTTGAACACGTGCAGTAGTTCCACCATGAGAAACTTTTGAAAGATCGTTGCCTTCAATTTTGATAGGACGACCTTCTCTTGTTTTTACAAGGATAGAAGCGTAATCGTGACCATCATAAAATGTTGAAGCGTAGAAATTAGCTACACCCGGAGTAACTTCCTCTGGCTTTACAACATAAGGAATTGACCTGTTAACAGGAGTTTCGCAAGCTGCTAAAGCAACGGCTGCTGTAGAGAAGCCCATTACTTTTAAGAAGTCGCGACGCGAAGTTCCTTTGCTTTCAGAATCGTCACCGTTTAAAAATTCATCGATGGGAAGAGGTTCAGAGAACTCATTTTTTAGTTGTTCCTGAAATTCCGGACTATTATGTAGTTCCGGTAAACCTTTCCAGTATTTTTTTGACATAGACATTAGTTATTTCGTTCTTAATGTATTCTTAATTAATAATGACATTTACCACACTCTAATCCACCGATCTTATCTACGGTAAATTTCACGTCGTATTGACCTGCATATTTTTCTTTAAGTGCTTTGTGTAAACGATCGTAGTATGCATTGCCTTCCATAGCTACTTGTGTGGTGCGGTGACAATCAATACACCATTTCATAGTTAATGGATTTTTTTGTTCGGCAACCGTCATTGTTTTAAGATCACCGTGACAAGTTGCACATTCGATCTTTCCAACTACTACGTGTTGTGAGTGATTAAAATAAACGTGATCAGGTAATGTGTGAACTTTGATCCAACGTAATGGATTTTCTTTTCCTGTATATTTTTGATTGTCTTTATCCCAACCTGCAGCAGCGTAGATCTTATTGATCTCTTTATCCTTGTAAACAGGACCTGTTGTAATTCCTTTGTGACAGTTCATACAAATATTTACTGTTGGAATTCCTGCGTGACGTGATTTTTCTACAGTGCTATGGCAATATTGACAAGCGATCTCGTTATCGCCGGCGTGTAATTTATGAGAGAATTTAATTGGTTGCGAAGGCTTGTATCCTTTTTGAGTTTTCCAATCGTAATAAACACCTATTCTGAAACATGCATCCCAGCATGATTTAACTCCACCAAAAACTAGAACTAATGAGATAACACCAACAACACGGCGGTGACCTGAGATCCATTCTTTTGCTTCTTCAATAAATGATAATTCAGGAGTTTCTGCTTTTCCATGTGCTTTGTTAGCTGAGTTTTGCATTGAGTAACGAACACTGCGTAATGCATAAAGTAAAATGATCAATAAAGTAATTATTCCAAGGGTCAAGTAAACAGGTTCAATACCACCGGTAACTTCTTGCGTTACACCATCTGCGCTTGCAACCGGACCATCAGGACCTTTAGGTGCAGGAGGATTTTTTACGTATTTTAATATCGCTGCAACATCTTTCTCGGTTAACTGTCCCTCAAAAACGGTCATCGCAGCTTTTCCAAACTCACCATAGATCTTATTTCCATAAGCATCTCCGCTCTTAATAACCTTTTCGTTATTTAAGATCCAGGCGGTAAGCCATGCATCGGCGGGCTTTGGAACCCTATCGAAAACACCCTTTAAGCCAGGGCCGGTAAGTTTAACATCAGTTGTGGTGTGGCAAACAGCACAATTCTTCTTGAATAGATTTGCTCCGTCTTGCGCAGATAATTTAAAGCTAAAAGTTAATAGAAGAACAGCTGCAAACAAGATCTGGAGGGAGGTACGACACTTATTATTTTCCATATTTCGAATAAAAAAAGAGGTCTAAAACATTACAGATTATGACAAAATAATGACATAAACCGGGAACAAATTTAGCAGGATATTGGTAACGAGAAACGGTTTTTTTTTATTTTTTTAACAACAAAACATATTTATAATGATTCTAAATAAGTGCTGTTTTTGGATGGAAAATTGGTGGGTGTAAAAGCGCGTTTTATCGGAAGAAAAACTACTGTTTTTTAGTCTCCCAAGTGCTCGCTTGTTTACGTGAGAACCTTAAACCCAGCATTATCTCGTGGGTTCCGGTAGAATATTTCTTGATATTGGTTGCACAGAAATCGTATGAATATCCAAACATCAGATAGTCTTTATACATATAACCAACCATGGCTGTGAAAGCTTCGCTGTTTACGCCGTTCACGATCCATGACCGGTATCCCACTCCTAACCAAACCTGTTCTTGATAAATTCCGCGAACCGCAAGGTCAACACACAAAGGAGCAGGTTTTGCGTATTTCATAACGAATGACGGTTCCACTTTAAAATCGTCGCCAACATCAAATTTATAAGCGCCATTAATATTAAAATGCCTTACGATCTTACTGTTTGATTGTCGGTCAACATAAATATTGATGGGTGCTTGATAAATTTGCGGAACTGCTACACCAAAGTAAAAACGATTTTTCTTGTAGAAATAAACACCTGTTCCAAAATCAGGAACGATCTTCGTTTTGTAAGTTGTAAGCAAATTCACATCACCATCATCGTGCAATGTAAGTTTTGATCCATCAATACCCCACTGCAAAATTCCTGCGCTTAATCCCATCGAAACATGCATATCCTCTTTCACTTTTATATGATAAGCATAAGCAAAATTCAATCCTGTTCTACGAGTTGGTCCAACAATATCAGTATATAAATGCATTCCAAGTCCCATATTCTTTCCTTTAATTGGTCCATTTGCAGTGAGCATATATGTTCTTGGTGCATCAGTTATTCCAACCCATTGATAACGATTATTCGAACGCACATCGGTATAATCTTCTTTACCCGCAACGGCAGGATTAATAGCCATTTCATTCAACATGAACTGCGTATACTGTGGCAACTGTTGCGCCATGCCGCTGAAAAAACTCAGTAACACAAGACCTAATATGTAGCGTAGATTTTTCATGTCTGTCTTATCTGAATATAGTTAGTGGTCCCGTGTACGGTTTAGGATAAGCAATATGTTTCAAATCGATGATATAATAATATGTGCCAACAGGAAGTGGTTTTCCGTGGTAAATTCCATCCCATGGTTTTGGATATCCCGGAGGTGACGAGAATAATAATTCTCCCCAACGGTTATATACTTCTATTTTGCATTCAGTGAATTGCTGAATATTATCTATCACCCATGCATCATTTCTTCCATCACTGTTAGGACTGAATCCATTTGGTATCTTGATATCAGGATAGATGAATATATCTACTGTTGAAGTATTAACACATCCTGTAAGTGCATTCATTACAAACACGGTATAGGTCGTATTTACTGTTACAGATGTGACAGGATTAGCAATGTTAGGATCACTCAATCCTGTTGAAGGCGTCCAAGTGAAGTTTGTTCCGGTTAGCGATGTTGGAGCTCCACCCAAATTTGTAGAACTATATAAAGATATAGTTTGGGATGATCCTGCATTTACATCCGGTAATGGATTTACAACCACTAAAACTGTATCATCATCCAAACAAATTGCCACCGATGAGGTTACCAATAATACATAGGTATTTGTTCCAATTGAAGGAACAACATTTGTAATAGCGGTGTTTGCGATAGTGTTTGTTGGCGCTAATTTTGTCCAGTTGTAAAGCACTGCATTAATTGAAGTACTACCATCTAATGTTATTGAGTTTGGATCGATACATAATGTTCTATCCGGACCTGCATTTGCAAGTACTGTAAATGAACCGTTGATCGTAAGTGTTGTATTTAACGGACAACCGCGTGAATCGACTACGTTTAAGGTATAAGTTCCAGGCAATACATTCACTAAACTCGACGTTGTATATGTTACTGCAGATGGATCTGTCCAAGTAAATGTGTACACCGGAGTTGCGCCTGTTACGGTTGTACTTATTGCACCGTCGGCAGAAGTATTACACGTTGCATCTGTTACTTGTGCACTGAATGTGAATGGTAATGGATTTAAAATATCTACAGTTCTTGAAAGTGTACAACCATTAATATCGGTAACAACACCTGTGTAACTTCCTGCGCATAAATTAATGTTAGGATTTGAAGGGACTACTGTGGAAGCAGGGATCCATGAAATTACATAAGGTAACGCACCTCCACTTGGAACTAATTGAATTGAACCATTACAATCGCCATTACATTTTACTTGACCAACAACAGGTAAACTTAAATTAAGTGCAGGGTTTTGTGTAATAGTAAACGATTGAGTGGCCAGACAACCTGCTGCATCACTAACCGTTAAAGTGATAACACCGGCACACAAACCGGTAACGCTATGAGTTAAAACTCCTACCGCGTTACTACCATTACTCCAGTTAAAATTATAAGGTGTAGTTCCTAAAGTTGGCGTAACAACTATAGAACCCGTGCATGGTCCACCTGCACAACCATTATTTTTTAGATTGAAGAATAATGTAGGCGCAGTAGAGTTATTTACATTAATGGCCATCGTTTGCGTACAATTACCATCGAATACTGAAACTGTATATATACCGGCGCCAACATTGGCGATAACTGTACCTGCACCCGCAGGCAACCAGGTAACTGTGTAACTTCCGCTACCACCGGTTGGATTTACCGTTACGGTTCCGTTAACCAATGTACAACTTGGCTGCTTAACAATAGGGTTAACTGAAATTACTGTTGCTGAATTAACCGTTGCAGAATTTGTACGTATGCAACCTTGAGCATCTGTGATCTGAACAAAATAAGTTCCTCCGCATAAATTGGTTGCAACACTATTTGAAGATGGAGGTGCTATCCAATTATAAGTATAAGGAGCAGTACCACCAATTGGTGTTACAGTTACTTGTCCGTTACAACTTCCTGCACATAATTCATTCTGCACATTGAATACCTCTGTCATAGTTATTGAATTACTTACAGGAATATTTTGTGTTTGCGCACAACCATTGGCATCAATAACTTGTACTTGGTATAAACCGGCACATAAATTAACTTCTACAGAAGTTGAACTTGAGCTTGTCCATGAATATGTATAAGGTGATGTTCCACCGCCTGTTGTTACAGTTGCTGATCCATTACACATTCCACACGATGGTGAGGTAACACTTGGAAGTATAGCAATTGCCGCAGGAGAAATGATATTAGTTGTGAAGGTATTTTGACAACCATTATTATCCGTAATTAAAACACTATAGGTTCCGTTACATAAATTACTTGCTATCAAACCACTTTGTGCGTTACTCCATGCATAAGTATAAGGAGCTAAACCACCACCCGTTGCTGTAACCGTTGAACTTGCAACACAATTTCCAAAGCAAGGATTTGATGAACTTGCAATTGCACTATTAAGAACGGTTGCTCCGTTCACATTATAACTTGCCGTAAATGTACAGTTTGAAAAATCGGTTATGGTTGCTGTATGAACTCCAACACATAGGCTTGTGGCAGATGATACGACTGAAGGCGAAGGATTCCATGAGTAAGTATATGGACCAGTACCACCTGTTGGTGCTAAGGTTATACTACCACTACATACACCAATGCAAAATGCATTTGTTATTGTTTCATTATCATTTATGGCAGCCGGCTGTGTAATAGTGATAGATTGGAAGTACAAGCAATTATTTATGTCTTTTATTTGAGCCGTATAATTTCCTGCACATAAATTAGATTGCGGATTGACAGAGCTAGCCGAAGGTGGCGAGACCCACGAAAATGCATAAGGAGAAGTTCCACCCGCTGCGGCTGTTATTGTTGCACCACCCGTACATTGCGAATTACATTTTACGTTTGTTACAGCAATGGTTGCATTATTTGGCCCGTTAGCATTAGGAACAGGAACTGACACTGTATTATTACATCCATTAGCGTCATTAACGGCAATAGTATAAACACCTGCAAAAATATTTATTGCAACGTTTGTATTTCCGGCAACCGCAGGTGTCCAAGTATAGTTATACCCCGGTGTACCACCACTTGGAGTAACGCTCACACTTCCATTTGCAGAACCGCAGCTTGCAGCAAGAATTGAAACGTTCACATTTAATACAGGAGGATTTGTTAAGGTAACTTGCCCGGTATCTCTACAGCCATTCGCATCTAAAATAAATACACTGTATGTTCCGGCACATAATGCACTAGCAACGTTTGTATTACTTGCTGGAACGTTTGTCCACGTGTATTGAATAGGTGCAATTGCATTAACCGGCGTAGTTGTAGCAGAACCATTACAGAAAGCATTACAAAGTGGATTACTAAAGGTTATATTAGATAAGATCAAAGGAGGATTGGTTAATGTTACCACCGCACTTCCAGGACATAAACTTGCATCGGTGATACTTAAAGTATAATTTCCTGCGCATAATCCTGTTGGGTTTGGTCCCACACCGGCCGGCGTCCATGTATACGTATAACCACCATTTCCACCCACAATATTTGTTGTTATAGATCCATTACATTGGGCATTACATTTTGGATGTGTTGGTGTAACAGTAATAGCAATGGCGGCAGGTTGTGTGATCACAAATGTTTTGCTTGAAATACAACCATTACCATCCGTAATTGTAGCTGTATAATTTCCGGCGCATAAAGCTCCTAGCGATTGTGTTGTAGCCGCGCTACTCGACCAACTAAATGAATAGGTTGGTGTACCACCATTCACAACTTGAGAAGCAGTTCCGTTACATAAGGCGTTACAAACTGCATTGGTGACATTTACCGTATGTCCAAGTGCAGCTGGCTGTGTAATGGTAAATGTTTTTACAACCGGACAACCATTCACGTCAGTAACAGTAACCGTATAAATGTTTGGCGGTAAATTTGTAACAGGATTACTTGCTGAACCGGTAAATGTTCCAACAGGTGTCCATGTGAAGCTATAGCCCGGAGATCCTCCCGCAACCGTTAATGAAATGATACCATTAGTGAAACTATTACACGTGACATTAGTTTGTGTTGAAGTTACGGTTAATGCACTTGGCGCTGTGATCACAAATGTTTTGGTGATAATACAACCATTGGCGTCATTTGCATTCAACGTATAATTTCCGGGAGCAAGATTTGTTATGACAGTACCTGAACCTGCCGGAAGCCAATTCAATGTGTAGTTTGGTGTTCCACCCGCAATTGTTGCAGTTATTGATCCATTATTTGATGCATTACACGAAGCATTGGTGACATTGGATGTAACGGTCATTTGCGTTGGTTGCGCAATATTTATAGTTTGATTGGTGATACAACCCGTACTGATATCAGTTACATTATTATAAGTACCCGTTAACATACCCGAAGCTGTAGTAGTTGCTCCAACTACAACAGATGCAGTTGCAGGGTTCCAAGTGAATGTGAACGGTCCGACTCCGGTAGCAATTGCCGTTGCAGATCCGTTTGCTCCACCAAAACAAGTGATGGAATTAGAAGAAACGTTTACCGTTGGTCCAGCCGGATTAGTTAATGAAGTAACAAAACTATTGGTACAACCCGCACCATCTCTGACTTTTAATGTATATGTTCCTGCTCCTAATAAACTTGCTGTAGTACTAGGGACCACAACCACCGAGACTGACGGTGGTGTCCAGGTGAATGTATAACCTGCGCCTGAACCTCCGGAGGCCGTGGCCGAAATAACACCATTGGAAATATTACAACCGGTTGGATTCGTAGCGTTGAACACAACAGTTAATGAAGGGTTTGAAGAGATCGTAAATGTGGGCGGTGTAAATGTACAACCATTTAAGTCGGTGACTTTAATACTATATGTTCCTGTACACAATGCGGTAAGCGAAGTTGTTGTTTGACCACCCGGACTCCAAGAAAAAGTTAACGGTGCTGTTCCACCTGAAGCGGTAGTTGTAATGATACCAATACATCCGCCAAAGCAAGCCACATTTGTTTGCGAAGAGGTAACAGTTATTGACGCAGGCTGAGTAATTGATATTGAAGCGGTATTGGAACATCCTTGCGAATCTGTAACGGTTACTGTATAATTGCCAGCGCATAAACCTGTAGCAGTTTGAGCAGTTTGAACCGGAAGAGTATTCCAAGAATAAAGATAAGCCGGTGTTCCACCACTTGGATTCGCTTGGGCCGTAGCATTACAAGCTCCAAAACATAAAATAGGTGAGCCTGCTGTAATAATATTTACAGTAACAGTATTTGCTATACTAACAGTGGCAGTTTTTGTACATCCGTTCGCATCAACAACATTTGCCGTATAATTTCCTACACAGAGGTTTGCAACTGTAGTACCTACTCCAACAGAAACCGCAACACTGTTTGTCCAGGTTACTGTATAGCCGGGCACACCACCGCTTACTGTAACGGTTGCTCCTCCTGTACAAATATTACATGTATTCTTAATTCCAGTGATATTGGCATTTAAAATTGGTGGCGAATTAATATTAAATACTTGAGGTGTAGAACATCCATTAGCATCGGTGACACTAACAATATATGCACCGGCACATAAACCGTTTACAATACCGGTGGTATTTGTCGTAACAGGAACTGTATTGAATTGATAAGTGATCAATCCTGTTCCACCAACAGCGGTGACCGTTGCAGATCCATTACAATCTCCCGCACACACGGTTGATTTAGTGATTATGGAAATAGTAAATGCAGGTGGAGCAATAACATTCGCTGTAAATACTTTGATACAATTATTAAGGTCATTTACAGTTAACGTATAAACACCGCCGCAAAGATTAATGTTCGGATTACCTCCTGCATTCGACCAGTTAAGTGTATATCCCGGAGTTCCGCCTGCAAGAATTGTTGTAATACTTCCGTTACAACTTAAGTTACATGTTGGAGGAGTAATATTGAATGTAGAAGTGATATCGGCTGGTTGTAATAATGTAAATGTTGCTTGTGCTGTACATGATTTAGAGTCTAATACAAAAAATGTATAGTTACCTGCGCATTGATTAATGATGTTACCACCGGCAACTGTTCCTGATGGTGTTGCCCAACTTAAAGTATAGCCAGGCGTTCCACCGATCACACTTCCCGCAAGTGAACCATTACATGCATTGAAACATGTTACAGAAGCTGAACCAATAGAAGGAATTAAAGGATTTGGCTGCGCTATATTAATTGTTGTGCTTGAAATACAATTCGAAACGTCTTTAATGGCCAATGTATAAATACCGGCACATAAATTTATGTAAGGTGGTGGACCAACAATAGAAGAAGGTATTGGCGTAAATAATGTAAATGTATACGGACCACCACTTCCACCTACAGGTACAGCGTTAATAGATCCTGTACAAGCGCCATTACAATTGATGGTTTGCGTTGTAATATTTGGTGTGATACTGGAAGGTTGTGTAATTGTTATTACTGTACTAATTGGACAAGCAGAAGCATCTGTTGCCGACAAAGTATACGAACCTTGACACAAACTATTTAATGTTGCGGTACCTTGCCCTTGGGGAACTGTAACTCCGGGCGTCCAGGTATAACCAAATGGTGCGCCATTACCACCGGCAATGCTTACTGTTGCAGAACCTGCGCAAAATGCGAAACATGTATTATTTGTAACGTTTGCAGTTACCGTTGCTGCAGGTGGCTGTGTTATATTAACAGTTTTAGTAGTTGTACAGAGATTTGCATCTCGCGATATCACCGTATAAACTCCGGGACATAAATTAGTAATTACACTTGTTGTGACGGGACCAAAAGCGGGGCCTGTCCATGTATATGTATGCGGTGCTACTCCGCCGGCAGAACTTGCAGTTGCAGAACCATTACATAATAAATTACACGTAATATTTTTGCTTAATACAGTTAAAGTAATAGCAGGTGGCGATGTAATATTAAATGTTTGTGTTCGCGGACAAGCATTATTATCCAATATAGATACCGTTTGTGTTCCTGCACATAAACCGCTAGCCACATTTGTTGCAGAGGCTGCCGGGAACCAGACATAAAAGTAAGGAGGAGTACCACCGCTTACACTGACGGATGCTTGACCAATACACACCGCATTACAAACAAGATTGGTTTGCGTTGGCGTGATCGTCATTGCCGGTGGTTGATTAATATTGTAGTTTGTTGTAACAGTACAGCCTTTCGTATCTGTTACCGTACTAGAATATGCACCGGGACATAGATTAATAATAGAAGCTGAGCCAGCGGCCGCGACAGTAAATACAGGTCCTGTACTAAATGCAACCGTATATCCTGGAGTACCGCCTGTAGGATTTACAGTGATAGAACCATTACAAGCAAGGTTACAAGTAACACTTTGACTAAATGCGTTCGGTAAAACCGGCGGCGTGGCTGCTAAGGACTTCGTTAATGTAGATGTACATCCATCTTTATCAGTAATAAAAAATGAATACGTTACGCCTCCACATAAATTAGTCAACGAATAAGGAAGTGCCGTTGTAAAATTTGAAGGAGCTACTGTTGCCGGAGTAACTGCAACTGTGAATGGACTGCTACCAAAAATATTTCCCGCCATTTTTCCATCACATACATTACTGCAACTTGCCAGGGTATTACTATTAGTTGCAAAGATGGTATTAGGAATAAAATTGAAATTTTGTATAAGGAAGTTTCCGATATTATCAAAGATGATCAATTGATAATTTACAAAACACGAACAGGCGCCAACCGCCACGTAAGAAGATGTTGTTGCCGTACTCACAGATCCACCTATTGTTCCCCATGTTGCAGCACATAATGGATCTCCATTCGCCGAAATACTATAAGGATTATCAACGCAACCAGGGGAAAAACTCACAGTTAATACACCTGTACAAGGCGTACAAGCCGGTTTAGTAGTTATTGTTATACTACAAATGGGCATCATAAAATTAATGAACGTGTTGGAAGGCGCACTCATCATTTGTGCGGGAGCACTGTATTTCTCATTGGAAACTCTATTCGCAGCCAAATTTGCCGCTAAATATAACTTGTTACTATTAACCTTCGCATTCTCATCTATTCGAAAGAAATTGCTCGCTCTTAAAAACGATTTGTTGAAATTAAAAACAGCGTTTGGATCAGCGCACATGAAATTACCAGTGCTAACAGCAGCTCCATCAAACGTATAATTACCACTTCCAAAATTAACACTGCATTGCTCTTCGAGATCAAGGGTGTAGAAAGAGTAATTTCCTTTATTGAAATATAAATTACATTTGAGCTTATTCAAACCAAACTCTATCTTATTTGTATTGATAGAAGCAGAATTAAAAATGATCTCTGCTTGTGAATTAAATTTTACGAATTGCGCCAAATAAATTTCTTCGCTGATATAAAGAACGTCCATTTTTGTACCTTCAAAAGCAACGGAATTCTTTAAACTAGTGGCTTTAAAATTTCTAACAGAATTATTCTTATCAAAATGTACAGTGTAATATCCTTCTCCCGAAAGATCATCAAAAAATACATCATTAGTGTTGGTAGGAATCTGAAAAACAGGTGTTCCACCGGATCGCAACGACCAATGTTTAGGATCGTTAAAGTTTCCTGATCCCCCAACCCAGTACAATGTTTGGGCAAACGATGCGTTAAATAGCAGGGTAAAGAGAGAAAAAAGTAAGATCTTATAAAAGGCCCGATTCATAATCACTTGGTTACGAATATATACGTTAAAAGTTACTAATTTAGCGATTATAAATGATATAATTAACAATCTGAGCGTGTAAAATATACCTATTGCTGAGTGAAGTGATTTCTTAAAAAATTTAGTTATGGAACATAATCCCTGGAAAACGTTAAAATCGGAGCAAGTTTATGAGTCGGATTGGATAAAAGTGGTGAAACACAATTGCCTTAATCCTGCCGATAAACCAGCCATTTACAGCGTTGTTAATTTCAAAAATCTAGCCATAGGAATTTTGCCTTTGGATGAGCACAATAACACCTGGCTTGTAGGCCAGTGGCGGTATCCCGTGGATTCATATTCTTGGGAAATTCCCGAAGGTGGAGGTCCTTTAGGTATAGATCCTTTGGAATCGGCTAAGCGCGAATTAAAAGAAGAAACCGGTATTATTGCACAAGAATTAAGCGAATTAATGCGCTTACATTTAAGCAATTCGGCAACTGATGAAATGGCCATAGTTTACCTTGCAAAGAATTTAAGTTTTGAAAGCAGCGAACCTGAGGAAAGTGAGATCTTACAGGTTAAAAAAGTTCATATTAATGAGGCTTTTGAGATGGTGAACACCGGCCAGATCACTGATGCCATAAGCGTTGCAGCCATTATGAAAGTTTGGATGAGCCTGAACCTAAAATAAGCGTTTTTTTTCTACCTTTACCTTGAAATTTTTATGAAAGCATTAGTTGAATCGTTCACCGACCAGTTAAAAAGGGCTAAAGATATAGCCTCAAAAGCGGTGATCTCGCGGTCGGAGAATATCCAAAATATTATTGTAACAGGTCTTGGCGGGTCGGGCATTGGCGGAACCATTTTAAATGAATTGGTAAGCGATTCTTGTCCTGTACCCATCATCATCAATAAAGATTATTTTTTACCGGCTTTTGCCAATACAAATACGCTTCTTATTGTTTCCTCTTATAGCGGAAATACAGAAGAAACCGTGCAGGTAATGAATGAAGCTATCGCAAAAAAAGTTCAGATCGTTTGCGTTACCAGCGGAGGAAAAGTTTTGGAATTAGCCAAACAACATCAATTTGAATTCATTGAAATTCCGGGAGGAAATCCCCCGCGTTCGTGCATAGGTTATTCATTGGTTCAACTTATTCAAATTCTTATCGCGAAAGGTTTTGCCGATAAGAAATTAATAAGTGATCTAGATAAAAGTATTGAGCTTCTTGCAAAGGAAAAAGAGACTATTAAATTAGAAGCAACACAGATCGCTAAAAAATTGAACGGACAATTAACCGTTATCTATTCGTTAGGAAGTTGTGAAGGAGTGAGCGTACGTTTTCGTCAGCAAATAAACGAGAATTCAAAAGCGCTTTGCTGGCATCATGTGTTTCCGGAGATGAATCATAATGAATTAGTGGGTTGGACAAGCGAAAATAAAAATTTAACGGTACTTACATTTCATACCTCATTTGATTACAAGCGTACACAAAAACGTTATGAGGTTTGTAAACCTATCTTTCAAAAATATGCCAAAGAAGTGATCGACATCACCGCAAAAGGCAATTCAAAACTGGAACAATTCTTTTATTTAATTCATATGGGGGATTGGATCAGCTGTTATATTGCAGATATTCGCGGCATCGATGCCGTTGAGGTGAATGTGATCGATCATTTGAAAAAAGAACTTTCTAAATTCTAAGCTGAAAAACAAGAGCATCATATTCAAAGATCTTGGGATGATGGATTACAAAGCTTGTTGGGAATACCAAGAAGAACTTTTTAATTCGATCGTACAGCAAAAAATAAAGAATCGTGATCTTCCCGAAGAAAAAAGAATTCCTACAAAAAATTATTTATTATTTGTTGAACATCCACACGTTTATACCTTAGGAAAAAGTGGTGATGAAAAGAATTTATTGGTGAATGATTCGCAGCTTCAACAAAAAAATGCCACGTATTATAAAATAAATCGTGGTGGGGATATAACGTATCATGGTCCGGGACAGTTAGTGGCCTACCCCATTTTAGATCTCGATAATTTTTTTACCGACATTCATAAATATTTACGTTTGCTTGAAGAAACTATAATTAAAACTTTAGCGGAATACGGAATTAATTCTGGACGAAGCAAAGGAGAAACAGGTGTTTGGTTGGATGAAACAGATCCTTTAAAAGCACGTAAGATATGTGCGTTCGGTGTTCGTTGCAGCCGTTGGGTTACAATGCATGGTTGGGGATTTAATGTAAATGCGGATATGAGTTATTTTAATAATATCATTCCCTGTGGAATAAACGATAAAGCCACAACAAGTTTAAATGTAGAACTTGGAAAAGATGTGGACATGCACGAGATCAAAGAAAAACTTAAAAAGAATTTTTCGGAAATTTTTGAAGCTGAATTAAGCTAAAGACTCTTCTTTAAATGGGTTTCGCGGGATCCACTCTTTTGGTTTTAAGAATTCAATAAAAGGTTTACTGATCAATTTTGATACCGTATTTTGCGGCTGAACATAACAAGTTAATTCATGTGCTTTTGCTCCTATCGTTGTCTTAATTTCAGCAGCCGTTCTTCCCAAATTCACTTTTTGTTTGCCGGTTTCAATGGCTAATTCAATAAAACTGTACAAAATATTTTGGTACAATTCCAATTTTGAATTCAATGCATAATCCATGCCAATATAATGCGCTTCAATGGTGCCATCCGGCATCATGAACCAAGAAGAAAAGGCGATCAATTCATTTCCGACATAAAATCCTTTCATAAAAAAACGATCAGGGAAGATCTTTTTTGTTTCGGCAAAATAATTATGCGGCAATAAAAGCAATTTAAATTTTGCCTTCGCGTAAATATTATGATACAAATTATAAATGCGATCGGTGTGCTTTTCGATCTCACTTAATTCCATATTCTTAATTGTAAATTCCGATCTATTCTTTAAAATTGCTTTTGCGCGATTACGGTATTTTTTTGAGAAGAGTTGTAAATAATCATCCACCGACTTCAACCCTTCAGGAACATCCACCACCAAATTTGGTTCCACATGAAATGATTCGAATTTACTATTGTCTTCCAATTCGGTTATTGGCACTTCAAAATCCTTTACTAAAAGGGCTGCAATTTTACTTCCAAGACTCTCTTCCGAAGAAATAGTTTTAAGTAAGGTTGTAAATAATACGTAAAAATCTTTTTTACTGATCTTCTCATTTCTTAAAAAACCGTACTCTCCACTTACCAAATTATTTCCACAAGTAAATAGTCTAAACAAAATATCTTCCTCATCTTTTGATTCTACATATTTTTCAAAAAGTTTTAGTCTGTTCGATTTGATCTCGTTGATCTCGCCATGCAAAAGATCCCCAAACACATTCGCTTTGAATTCGGTCAATTGAAAATAAAGAATGGCGCAGGCTTGTTCATTCTTATAAATAATAACATAGCGACATTTTAAAACGGCGTGCGTTGAACGCTCCACCAATTTCAAATACTCCAGATCAAAAAATATACTTTCTTTTGAAACAACACTTTCCCAATCGTTCTTATTCACCAACGAGGCTCTATCGTATTCGGTAAAAGAGTACGTTTTATCAATTTCCCGAAAAGGTTTGTAACGCGATTTGTTTCTAAGAGGTTTGCAAAACAGCATAAAGTACCTTAAAGGTAGACTTTATTTAATAACTTGTGTGCGTTTGCGCAGGTTCCCAAAACAATTTTTTAGTTATATTTAACAGTTGATTTATTAAAGGTGGATCCATTCAAAAGTGTGATAATTGATCAAGTTGGTATTGAAGAACGCATTGCGCGATTCAATAGCCGCAGTATAAAAAAACAAAGTAAGATCCAAGGACTTAAATTGGCTTTGAATATGATCGACCTTACAACTTTGGAAGGAAAAGATACCGAAGGAAAAGTCATTCAATTATGTCAAAAAGCGCTTCACGTAGCTGATAATATTCCGAACTTACCAACTGTTGCCGCAGTGTGTGTTTATCCAACGCATGTGGCTACTGCAAAACAGATCTTAAAAAATAGTGGAGTAAAAATTGCCTCTGTCGCTACGGCTTTTCCCAGTGGAAATTCTTCGCTACAAATAAAATTAGAGGATACAAAAATTGCGGTTGACAATGGCGCTGATGAAATTGATATGGTGATAAGCAGAGGCGAATTTTTAGAGGGTAATTATAATTTTGTGTTTGATGAGATCAATGCGGTAAAAAATGCTTGCGGCGCTGCTCGTTTAAAAGTTATTTTAGAAACAGGCGAACTTTCTACATTAGATAATGTGCGCAAAGCAAGTGATATTGCCATTGCAGCAGGAGCAGATTTTATAAAAACATCCACCGGAAAAATTCAACCGGCCGCAACAATGCCAGTAACTTTGGTAATGTTGTTAGCTATTAAAGATCATTATCAAAAAACAGGAAAAATGGTGGGCATGAAACCTGCAGGAGGAATTAGCACCGCAAAATCGGCTTTACAATATTTGGTAATGCTGAACGAAACACTGGGACCAAAATGGATGAATAATGAGTGGTTTCGTTTTGGTGCAAGTAGTTTGGCCAATGATATTATTTTGCAATTAGGTAAAGAACAACAAGGAGCATATTATAGTAAGGATTATATAAGCATTGATTGACAAATTGCAGATTACAGATTACAAATTCGAGACGTGGTCTGAAATTTGTAATTTGCAATCTGAAATAAAAAATTAAAAAATGGAAGGATTTAAATGGGAATACGCACCGGCACCTGAAGCCAAGGATCATGCGAAATTAAAAACGCAGTACGATCTTTTTATAAATGGGAAATTTGTAAAGCCCAATAGCAAAAAATATTTTGATACGCATAGTCCTTCTACCTTAGAAAAATTAGCGGAAGTTGCCGAAGCCAATGCAAAAGATGTTGACAGTGCAGTTACCGCAGCAAAACTTGCTTACGATAAAGTGTGGAAGAAAATGCCGGCCAAAGAACGCAGCAAATATATTTTTAGAATTGCGCGCGTGATGCAAGAACGTGCACGCGAATTAGCAGTGATCGAAAGCATGGATGGCGGAAAACCAATTCGCGAGAGTAGAGATTTTGATGTTCCAACTGCAGCCAATCACTTTTTTTATTACGCAGGATGGGCAGATAAATTAGACTATGCTTTCCCCAATAAAAAACCAAAAAGTTTAGGCGTTGCGGCACAAATAATTCCGTGGAATTTTCCATTACTCATGGCAGCGTGGAAAATTGCTCCTGCATTAGCTACAGGAAATACAGTAGTTTTAAAACCTGCCGAGAGCACACCATTAACAGCACTTAAACTTGCCGAGATCATTCAAGATTGTGATCTTCCTCCGGGCGTGGTGAACATCATTAATGGTTTTGGAAATACAGGCGCTGCAATGGTGGCTCATCCGCACGTCAATAAAATTGCTTTCACTGGAAGTACCGATGTGGGAAAGATCATCCAAAAAGCAATTGCAGGGACCAACAAAAAAATAACATTAGAACTTGGCGGAAAAGCAGCCAATATTGTTTTTGATGATGCTCCCATCGATCAGGCTGTGGAAGGAATTGTGAATGGGATATTTTTTAATCAAGGACATGTGTGTTGCGCCGGATCGCGTTTGTTTGTTCAAGAAAATGTGGCAGAAGTTGTGATACGAAAATTAAAAGAGCGCATGGAAACGTTAATTGTTGGCGATCCTTTAGATAAGAACACAGATATTGGCGCTATCAATAGCAAAGAACAATTAGATAAAATAAATTCCTATTTAGAAATTGGAAGAGCCGAAGGATTAGAATTATTTCAAACATCAGGTTCAATTCCAAGCAAAGGCTATTATTGCAAACCCACTTTATTTATTGGCGCGGCACAAAGTAATCGTGTGGTGCAGGAAGAAATTTTTGGTCCGGTATTAACTATACAGACATTTAGAACTATTGAAGAAGTGATCGAAAAAGCAAATAATATTCCTTACGGATTAAGCGCGGGAGTTTGGACCGATAAAGGCTCGAAGATCTTTAATTTAACTTCAAAACTTCGCGCGGGAGTAATTTGGGCCAATACCTATAATAAATTCGACCCTACTTCACCCTTTGGCGGTTATAAAGAAAGTGGATTTGGAAGAGAAGGCGGTTTGCACGGCCTTGCTCCTTATCTTACTTTTTAGGAGTTTGCGGTTTGTAGAATCCGTTCTTGATATTGTAGCGAATGCAATCCCAATATTCCTTGGTATAACTCACAAAGATCTCTTCACCTGCTTTTATATGACGAGCAGAAACAATAAATCCTTTCCCTCCTTCAATATCGTAGTACGAATTATTTTTCATGCCTTTAACCTTGCTTAAACCTGCAGCGTCGTTTGCATATCGTGCTTCATATTGCGGAGTATTGAAGGCGTCGATACATCTTTTATTATTCAAGAATAAAAGGTACCCATCTTTATCATTTTCCACTCTTTTCATGTATTCCTTCCACTCGATGATCTCACCTTTATACTCTATTATCTTCTCACCTTTTTTAATTGGAACATTTGTGTACAGGCCCTTTCCTGCGTTTGGGAGTTGTGATCTTTTTACCTTAAGTTTCATAGTACGTTTAAAATAAGTTTTGCAAAAGTAGCTGTTTGTATGAATATTGCAACATTTATTTTTTTGAGTAGGCCATAAACCAAAAGTTAATATATTTATGGTAAGGTGAAAACCAAAAAACTCAACATATTTGAACGCTTATTAAGTAAGGTTCACGATTATCTTAACGAAAAGCAATTTCTGATACTTTCGAGTATTTTAGTTGGAATAAGCGCGGGTATTGCAGCGGTGATCTTGAAATCGTTCGCCCACTTTATTCGCAAACATTTTGTGGATCAGTATCTGCAAGCACAAGATCTTAAACTCATTTATATTTTTTTACCGCTTATCGGTATTGGCATCACTATTTTTATCATTGCGCGGTTTTACGGTGGCTTTTTGGGGAAAGGTATTTCCTTCATCTTGCAAGCTATTGCCAAAAAAAGTAGCTATATCCCATTTTATCATATGTGGGCGCATATTATTACGAGCGGGATCACAGTTGGTTTTGGAGGCTCGGGTGGTTTGGAAGCACCTATTGTAAATACCGGTTCGGCCATTGGTTCGAATTTTGCGCGACGCTATAAATTAAGTTACCGCGAACGCACATTATTATTAGCAGCAGGGGCAGCAGGCGGAATTGCAGGCGCTTTTAATGCACCCATTGCAGGCGTTTTGTTTGCGCTAGAAGTTTTATTAATTGATATTAATCTTACCGCTTTTATTCCGTTATTAATTGCTTCTGCAAGCGGCGCACTTATTTCGAAGATCATTTTGAACGAGAACATTTTACTTAATTTTAAATTAAAGCAGCCATTTAATTACCACAATCTTCCATTTTACATTGCACTTGCTTTATTGAGCGCTATTGTTGCTTTATATTATGTGAACGTGTTCTCTTGGGTAACTACCAAATTTAAAAAAGTAAAGTCGAAATTAATAAGATGGATGGCCGGCGGATTAATGTTAGCCGGATTATTGCTTTTATTTCCCGCATTATTTGGCGAAGGATTTGAAAGTATCAAAGAAATATCCATGCTTAATGCCGATCATTTAATGAATCACAGCATTCTCGAGAATTTTATAGAACACAAATGGCAGATCCTTCTTTTTATTTGTGCTACATTCTTATTAAAAAGCGTTGCTGTTGCATTTACTATTGGGGCGGGAGGAAATGGCGGAAATTTTGCGCCCTCGTTATTTGTTGGAGCTCATCTTGGTTTTGCCTTTGCATTAGCTTTACAATATTTAGGATTTCAAGATATTCCTGTGGTGAATTTCACATTGGTGGCCATGGCCGGAGTTTTGGCAGGCGTTTTTCATGCACCCCTCACCTCCATATTTTTGATCGCTGAAATTACGGGAGGTTACGAATTAATTATTCCATTAATGATCGTTTCTTCGGTGAGTTATGCTGTAGTAAAATATTTTCATCCCGATTCACTCGACGTATTAAAATTAAAAAAGAAAGGAACGGTTATTTCGGAAGATAAAGACACGAGCATTCTTGGGAAAATTGACATGACTAAATTAATTGAAACAGATTTTACCATTTTAAAACCCGAAGATAATTTGGGTGTGATCGTTGAGAATATCAAACATTCTAAACGAAATATCTTTCCGGTGGTGAATGAGCATAATAAACTCCTCGGCATTATTACCATGTCGGGCATTAAAGAAGAAATGTTCAACCGCGAATTGTATACCAAATTGGTTGCCGAAGAAATTATGCTTAAACCCGATGTGATCATTAAACACGATGAGGATATTTTTGCCGTGATGGATAAATTTGAAGAAACCGGACATTGGAATTTACCCGTAACCGAAAAAGGACTTTACAAAGGCTTTTTATCTAAATCGAGTATACTTACTGAGTATAGGGAGCAATTGCTTTCGTCGATCTAACCAAAATACCCATTCGTCACTTTTTTAAACAACTCACTGCCTTTATATTTTGAAGCTTCAATAAATTCCAATTCATTATTCTCCGACATGATCAATAAATGCGAAGCATATTTTAAAACGAGTTCAATATCATGAGAAGACGTGATGATGCATTTTTTTTCTTCAACCGAAACTTTATTCAATAATTCAAACAACTGATGCTTTGAAGGAAAATCTAAATACGCTGTTGGTTCATCTAATAATAAAATAGTGGTTTGCTGAGCAAGTCCCTTGGCGATCATGGCTTTTTGAAACAAACCATCGCTTAATTCATTTACGGATTTTAATTTATGTTCATTCAAACCACAAATGGAAATACATTCATCAATGATCCTTCCATCTTCTTCTTTTAACTGATTAAATGCATTTGTATATGGAACTCTTCCCATCGACACCAGATCAGTTACCGTTAAATTAAATCCGCCAACTTTTTCTGTTAATACAACGGCTATCATTTTGGCAAGCTCTTGTTTTGACAATTGCTCTAAAGAATGTCCGTCAAAATTAATTTCGCCTTGCAATTTATCCTGCAATCCAGCAATGGTTCTTAATAAAGTAGATTTTCCTAAACCATTTTTTCCAATAATGCCAACCAACATTCCTGAAGTAAAACTCACGGAAATATTTTCATACACAATTGTCGTATGTTTTTTTGAAACATACCCAATTTGTAATTTGTCAATTTGTAATTTGCTCTCCATCACCAATTACGTGTTTTAAAAAGTAAATAAATAATGAAAGGCGAGCCAAACAACGTTGTGATCACATTAATAGGAATTACGCGATCGGGCAAAATGGTATAGCATAAAGTGTCGCAGACCAACATGGTAATTCCGCCTAATAACAAACATGCCGCCAATTGAAATTTTTGATCGGAAGTTTTATAAATAAGTCGCGTCATAATGGGAATGGAAAGTCCAACAAAGGCAATGGGTCCGCAAAAAGCTGTTGCCAAAGCCGTAAGTAACGACGAAATGATAATAAAATACATACGATACTTTGCAAAATCAATTCCCAAGGCATTGGCGTAATTCTGTCCCATTAAAAAAACCTGGAATGGTTTGGTGAGCATGAAAAGAGTTATGATCAAAATAATTCCAATAACAGAAAAAATAGCAATGTCTGTATAACTTGAATTGCCAAGGGAACCAAAACTCCACATTACAAATTCGCGCAGACCTTTATCCGTTGAAAAATATTCTACAAAAGATTCGAGTGCGTTAAATATTTGTCCGAACATTAAACCGATCAATAATAAAAATACATTGCTGTTCACTTTTTTTGCGACAAACAAAATTAAGAAGGTGCAAAATAAGCTTCCTGCAAATGCTGCAAGAATAATGGACGTTTTTGAGAAGAACACATATCCCATCACACCAAATCCGTTTAGTGCCATTATTGCAATTCCTACAAATAAACTGGAGGCCGAACTTATTCCTAAAACGTATGGACCCGCCAAAGGATTTCGAAATAACACCTGGAGAATTTGTCCGGCAATTGGTAAACTAATTCCACACAATAATGCAGTTAAGGCTTTTGATAAACGTATGTTCCTAAAAATATAATCGTCAAAATTTATTTCGCCGGGTTTTAATACGGATGAGCCTGCTAAAATTACATTGAGTGAAAAGGCAATGATCAAAATGCCAAATAAAATAAAAATATGTTTTACGCTTCCTTTCAATTCAACTGCCTATAATAAAAAAATGGACGTTTCAGATCTTCCTTTGCTTGTTTATGGAACATTTGGATCATATCACTTAAAATTCTGTTTGGATAGATCATGCCTGTTTCCCAATAGGTAGAGTAATTTAATTTATTGCAATTTAAATTATTATTGTAGATGCCATTCTTTTTATAAGGTTCAAAATCCGCGTAGCGTTTATCTTGAGCAATAACTTGTTCTTTTGTTGTGCATAAAGATACATTCAACCAAAGATCGGCGCTTTGCGCTTTTTTATATACTGCTTCAAAACTCAATTGCAAACTTCCTGTGGCGGTATCTTCTTTCCAAAAATAATTTCCATTCGCATCGTTTATTAATTGCGCCATATAACTTTTTCCGCCCGGAACATACCACACATCTCCGAATCTTAATTCGGTTAAAACGTTTGGCTTATCGGTATAGTGTTTTGACATTTCTTTTAATTCTAAATAATCTTTTTCAACTCCGGCAAAAATAATATTGGCCTCATCCGACTTATTTACAAAAGCTGCAAAGAATTTAATCCACTCGGCTCTTGCCAAGGGCGAACGCTCTAAATGATCCAAGCTCATCACCACAGGAATTCCTGCGCCAATAATTTTAGCATCAAAATCATTCGACGATTGATTCATCCCAAATGCAAAAATAATATCCGGTTTTAATTTTAAAACAAGTTCCTTGTCAATATCAGGATTTCTTTGAACTTGTTTTATTTTGTCACTTTCTACAGCTTTAATAATTTCCGGATTATTGTAATAGTCAATATTCTCAATAGCAATTATATTATTTAAGCATCCAACTTCTGCGATCATATTCGCGTAAATGCTACTTAATGCCGCAATTCGAGTGCAGGGTCTTTTAATATAATGCGTATTTTTAAAATCAAGTGGTGGCTGAATAGAATCATACAACACAAACGTATCAGTTGTATCATTCGACTTTGCTTTTGCCAATAAATGAATTACTTTAAAATCTTTTCCGTTCCAAATAGAAAAACGTTGTGCGTATTTTACGGATGTGTCTTTATAAAGATCAATAACCATGTAGTCTTTTTCACCCGAACGCGAAGGATCACATGAACTCAAAACGAGTACAGCAGCAAAACTAATTATGAATTTAGTATACTTCAATTAAAGATCAATTTCAAATATGGAACCACGCGGAGAATTATCTTTTACCGAAATAGTTCCTCCGTGCTTTTCTACCAAATATTTTACAATAAATAATCCCAGACCCGTTCCCTTTGCTTTTCGCGTTTGTTCGCTTCCACTCCGGTAAAATTGTTCGAATATTCTTTTTTTCTCGGGATCTTTTATTCCCATACCTCTATCGCTCACTTCTAAAACAATTCCATTCTCTTTTTTGCTTAATTTAATTCCAACATTCACTTGATCGCCCGAATATTTAAAAGCATTATCCACCAAGTTTGTAAGAATAGAAGGAAAAGCTAATTTGTCTACTTCACAAAGAACGGAGGGTTCAATGTTCAATTTTAAATTTCCTGATTCTAAAGAAGATCTATAATTGACTGAAGCTATAGTCGTAATGAGTTCGCTCAGGTTAATTTGTTCCTTGAGCATTTGATATTCGTTCTCTTGCATTCGTGTTGCCAACAAAACATTATCGATCAAAGAATTCAAACGTTCATTTTCGTTAATGGCAATATCAATCAACTCTTGCTGCTTCTCAACGGCCAACTGATGTTTTTTTAAAGTTTGTAGTTGTAATTTAGTTGTTGCTAATGGCGTTTTTAATTCGTGAGTGATGCTTAATAGGAAATTATTTTTTTGATCGAGTAATTCATGTTCCTTTTTATTTGCCTTGCGGATCAAATTTATCCCATACAATAACAGCAATAAAAAAATGGTGCCTTCGCCAACCACCATATAGGTTTTTTGGATCTTACTTTTTTGTAATTTATCAATTTCCGTTCTCAATTGATCGGTATCCGAAATGGTGAGTTCTAAAACTTTTTGCTTCTCTTCCATCAGCGCATTGCTTTGTTTTACCAATAAGATCTCCCACCACAAAAATTGCGCAATAATGTATACAAAGATCACGTAAATGATCCCTTTTGAATTCGAACGTATCTTATTTAACCAACTGCTCATTTTTTTCTAATAAGGCGGTAATATTTTTCAAGATCTCATCGGCTCTGTTTATCGAAGTTACATCTTCTATGGTTAAAAGCAATTTATTATTTTGCTCCTTTAATGTACAAAGAGATGGATATTTTTGAACGTAAGCCAATACGATCTTAAAATTCTCGGAAGCAAAGTACTCGCTCTTTTT
This sequence comes from Sphingobacteriaceae bacterium, assembly GCA_023251775.1. GTDB lineage: Bacteria > Bacteroidota > Bacteroidia > B-17B0 > Aurantibacillaceae > Aurantibacillus. The sequence goes on from JAHEYC010000037.1 coordinate 26,855, forward strand.
ATTACTTATAAAGTAAGCCAACATTTTGCCGTTCTTTAAGGTCATTTTTTCAAAACCAATTTTCATGGCTCTCCAACGCATGCGAACTAAATTGATCAATTCAATGGCCTGAATTGGAACCGGACCAAATCGATCACGCAAATTCTCTTCAAATTTTACAAGATCCACTTCGTTCACAATATTGTCCAATTCCCTATATAAAACCAGTCGCTCTGTTAAGCTATTCACGTATTCATCCGGTATCAATAACTCAAGATCCGAATCAATAGCAGTTTCTTTTACAAATTGACGTGAGAATACCGAACTGTTTGTTGTTCCTTCTTCACCCACCGTTTCTTTATACCAATTTTCTTCTTTTAATTCATTTACGGCTTCATTTAAAATTTTCATATAAGTATCAAAGCCCATATCATTAATAAAACCACTTTGCTCTGCTCCCAATAAATTTCCGGCACCGCGAATATCCAGATCGCGCATGGCAATTTGAAACCCACTGCCAAGATCGTTGAACTCCACCAAGGCCCTCAATCGTTTTTGTGCTTCGGAAGTTAAAACACTTTGCGGCGGCGTGATCAAATAACAAAAAGCTTTTTTATTGCTACGTCCTACCCTTCCTCGCATTTGATGCAGATCGCTCAATCCGAAATTTTGCGCATCGTTGATAATAATTGTATTCGCATTCGTTATATCAATTCCACTTTCAATAATAGTTGTCGAAACTAACACATCAAATTCTCCTTCAATAAATGCCAGCATCACTTCTTCCAGCTTGTCGCCGTCTAATTGTCCATGACCAATTGCAATTCGTGCATCAGGCACCAAACGCTGAATTATTCCTGCAATGTCTTTGATATTACTTACTTTATTATGCACAAAAAATACTTGTCCGCCCCTTTGGATCTCAAAACTGATCGCATCGCGTATCAATTCCTCATCAAACAAATGCAATTCGGTTTGTACAGGAAAACGATTTGGCGGAGGAGTAGAAATTACCGAAAGATCGCGTGCACCCATTAAACTAAATTGAAGTGTGCGCGGAATTGGTGTAGCTGTTAGGGTAAGCGTATCAATATTTTCTTTGAACACTTTTAATTTATCTTTTACGCCAACACCAAATTTTTGTTCCTCATCAATAATTAATAACCCAAGATCTTTGAATTTTACATCCTTTCCAATGATCTTATGTGTTCCAATAATAATATCAATTTTTCCTTGTTCTAATTTTTGCAATACTTCTTTTTGATCTTTGGCCGAACGAAAACGATTGATATAATCCACATTGCAAGGCAAACCTCTTAAACGATCTTTAAATGTTTTATAATGTTGATACGCTAAAATGGTTGTAGGAACTAAAATGGCAACTTGTTTACTATCGCACACAGCTTTAAATGCAGCACGCACTGCAATTTCTGTTTTTCCAAAACCAACATCACCGCATATCAAACGATCCATGGGTTGCGAGCGTTCCATGTCTTTTTTTACATCGGCCGTAACTTTTACTTGATCCGGCGTATCTTCATAAATAAAAGATGCTTCCAATTCGTGTTGCAAATAGTTATCTTTTAAAAATGCATGTCCTTTATTTGCTTTTCGTTTAGCATAAAGTTTTATAAGGTCAAACGCAACTTCTTTTACTTTGCGTTTTGTTTTTAATTTGAGTGTGGTCCAATGTGCGCTTCCTAATTTATCTAAGCGAGGAACATTACTTTCTTTGCCGCTAAATTTACTGATGCGATGTAAATTATGAATGCTCACAAATAAAATATCATTGTCCTTATATAACAAGCGTACTGCTTCCTGTTCTTTTCCGGCAACATTTAATTTTTGTAATCCGCCAAAACGTCCAATGCCATGATCGATATGTGTTACATAATCGCCCGGGTTAAGCATCAGCACATCTTTTAAGGTGAGTGCTTCACTGGTTTTGTTTCGGACCTCTTTTAATTTATAGCGATGGTAACGTTCGAAGATCTGATGATCGGTATAAACTGCTATCTTGAGTTGATGATCCACAAAACCTTCGTGAATATTCAAAGGCAAATAATCAATGAGTGAGTCATAAGTACGATGTTCTTTCGCCAACATATCATTAAATATGGTGATCAAACGATCGGCTTGTTTTCTGTTCTCGGTGAGGAAAAAGTTTTGATAGCCTTTTGTTTTATTTTCTTTTAGATTAGAAATGAGCAGATCAAAATTCTTATTAAAAACAGGCTGTGGCGATTGATCGAATTCTTGAACAGTATGGGTTAGCAAATTCTGCAATCCAAATTCAAGGATCGCATACGACGAAAGTATTTTTTTGAATTCCTCTGCATTTCCATACAACAGTTGTGGTTCAATTTGTTTTATTTCGCCTTGGTAATGTTCAAAGGCATGAAGCGCTTTTGCGGACATTTTATCGAAGGTTGTAAATACGCGCTCGGCACTTTCAATAGCAATAACCGTATGTTCTTGAGAAAAATAATTCAGTAAAAATCCCTTTTCTTCTTTTTGAATCGACGTGTTGATATTTGGAATGATGGTGACAAAATCAAAATTCTTAAGCGAGAGTTGATTTGCCGGATCGAATGTTTTAATGGCCTCTACTTCATTTCCAAATAATTCTAAACGGTATGGAAATTCATTGGCGAAGGAATAAATATCAATGATGCCTCCGCGGATGGAGAATTGTCCGGGCTCATACACAAAATCACTTTGTTGGAAATTATAAGAGAATAAAAATTCACTGATGAACTCCACCGATAATTTTTCTCCTTTTCTAATTTGAAGAATATTTTGTTTGAGTTCTTTTTTAAGCGTTACTTTTTCGCACAGAGCTTCGGGATAGGTTACAATGATGCCATTATAATTATCGTTGCTTAAAGAACTTAATACCTCAGCGCGCTCTTGAATATTTGCATTTGCTGTTTTTTCGGGTTCGTAAGGTTGTTTGTACGATTGAGGAAAGAACAGTACATTTTTTTCGCTGAGAATTTGTTGCAGATCATTAAAGGCGTAAGCAGCTTCTTCTCGATCGTTCTTAATAAGAATGATATTCTTTTTTTGGTTATTAAAAATGTTGGCTAAAATGAAGTGAATTCCCGATCCTGCTACACCTTTGACAAAGAGATCCCTGCCGGAATTGGAAATTTCCGGTCTTGTAAAAACCTCAGGCAAGAACCTATTGAACATGAACAGCGCAAAATTACTAAATACTATCTATCCATTTCTGAATTCTTCAAATTAAACGTATATTTATATATCATTTAAAATTTACGCCATGAAGAATCTGTATTTTCTGGTCCTTTTGTTTTGTTCACGTTCACTTATATCGCAAACTGCTACATTTTCTGTTTCTGACGCGAGCAATGCAAATGCCCCTGTAACTAATAATCAAGTATTCTTGCATTCTGTTACCGGAGGAAACTCGAGCTCGCACAATTTTTCTATTACAAATATCACGGTTGCAACACAAAGTATTATTGTGAGAAAATACGTTCAGTTCGTAAACACGATAAGCGTTAGTGATTATGCCGAAATGGCATTTGCTTATGATGTTTATAGTTTTCCTCCAAATATTACTAGTTGGACAGCCTCAGTCTCTGCAGGAGGAGTTTTGGCCTTACAGGCTTTTTTTATGGAAGCAAGTATTGCAGGATTATCCGAAGTACATTTTAAATTCATGAATGCAGCGGATACAACTAATAATCCAATTACATTGAAATTAAGATATAATATATTCGCAGGATTGAGCTCTTATAAGAAAGATGAATTTGTTGTACAAGTTTTTCCAAATCCAAGCACAGAAAAATTTCAGATCAGTTATTTTGATCAAGGCTTATCCCATGTTAGTTATAAACTGGTGAATGCAGAAGGTCAATTGGTAAGAGAAGAAAAATTTAGATCAGAAAAAGGAAAAAACATTGTTTCATTTTCAACGGAAAACCTTTCGAACGGTGTTTATTTTATTGAACTTTTTATCGACAATAATTGCTCCAAACATCAATTGATCATTAATAAATAACTGACTTTTAGTTATTTACAATTAGTGTTAACTTATCGCTCCTTAAGGTTTTCATCGAACATTTAACAAGCATCTCTTGTGATTCGATCAGAAATTTTATACCTTTAATACTCGTATCTTTTACGAACTATAAATCGATTTATAAAATAACTACGTATATAATAGAACTCAATTTAGAACCTATCAAAATAATAACAAAATAAAAACAACACCTAAACAAAACAATTCATGAAAAAACAACTACTTACATTAGCATTATTGGGTATGGGAATAGCCAATGCGCAAACATGGAGCGAGGACTTTAACGCCACCGCTGCTCAAGCACTTCCTGCGGGATGGTTACAAAACAATGTGGACGGATTTACGGTTGCGAGTAATTTGTCCTCTTTTAATTTTGGAACAAATGCTTGGGTTACAAATGCCATCTCTACTGAATGGCCTAATCAAGGAAGAGTGGTAATGAGTACTTCTTGGTACACAACCCCTCAAACCTCAAACGATTGGTTGATCACACCGTCATTTACGGTTCCTCCTGGGTCTTACCTTCAATGGGAAGCAACCTGTGCAGAAGCAGCATATGCCGATGGATATCTAGTTAAGATCTCAACAACCGGTACAACGGTTGCCAATTTCTCGACCAATCTTTTAACTGTGCCTGCGGAAGTGTTCGCAGCAACATCTACTTCACCGTGGAATGAAAGATCAATAAACTTAAGCGCTTATGTAGGACAAACAGTACGTATTGCTTTTGTGAACAATTCAAATGATAAGAACCGACTTTATTTAGATAACATTAAAGTGTTGGTTCCTGCCGCAAGTGATGGGAATGTGGTAAGTGTTACCAGCGTTCCACGTTACACTGTTGCCGGAAGCACAATGATCAGTGGTGTATTTAAAAATAAAGGTAGTGTAACTGCTAATAACGCTACATTGAAATACCAAGTAGATGCAGGACCTATCATCACTGAAACAATTACTCTTCCGGGACTTGCTTATCTTCAAACCGGAGTTTATACGTTTACTACTCCTGCAGCTTTAACTGTTGGAACACATACTGTAAGCGTTACGGTTACTCAAGTAAATGGAGTTAATGAAACGATCACAACCAATGACAATGCAACGGCGATGAGTTATGTAGCGTCTCAAGCTTCTTTAATGAATGCCTTGATCGAAGAATTCTCTTCATCAACTTGTAATCCTTGTGCCTCATTGAATTCAAGCTTCGATCCTTTATTAAATGGAAATAATCCAAATACCGGTGGACGATATAATGTTATTAAATATCAAGTTGACTGGCCTTCTCCAAATAACGATCCAAGCTTTAATCCTGACGGCAATACGCGCGTAGGTTATTATGGTATCAACGCAGCTCCAACTGCCGTAATTGGTGGAGATCAAGAAATGGTAGCTCATAGTCAAGCTGAGTATGATGCTGAGAAAAATGCTCCGGCTTTTGGTAATATCACTTGTACCCTTAACGCTGTTGGATCTACGATCACCGGTTCGGCAACTGTAACACCTTTCTTAACTATTGCTACAGGATCTCCGATCCGTATTCATCAGATATTATTGCAAAAGAATTATTCATTTGCTAATCCATCTACATCACAACAAGCGTTCTGGCATGTTATGCGTAAAATGTTCCCTGATGGAAATGGCGCTCCTGTTACTGTAGCCGATGGAGTTCCTCAATCCTTCTCGTTCAATCATAATGCTACTACTACTTCTATCTATCCTCCACTTGCGCCAAATAATACAAATAACTTCTGGACCGCAAGCAACATGGTTTACGAATATGTAGTTTATATGCAAGATGATGTTACTGCTCAGATCCTTCAATCAGGCTCTGCTTCGTTTGCTGTACCTACAGGTTTAGCTCAACTTAGCAAAGATGCACGCATTGGTGTGTATCCTAATCCTGCAAAAGATTTCGCTGTAGTTGGTATACGTTTAAACAACAATTCAAATGTAGACATCGCTATTTATGATGTAACCGGTAAAGTTGTTTACACAAACAAAGGAACTCAAGTTCAACAAGGCGAACAAGAGATCCGCATCAACACTTCAGAATTTGCAAATGGAGCTTATAACATTGTTGTTACCACCAACGAAGGAGTTCTAAAAGACAAATTGATCATCAATAAATAATAGTTTTAACACTTCTAAATAATTAGAAAGCCCCTGCAAAGGGGCTTTTTTTATGTCCCAATTAACCACTTATCAAAAATGATCAACCATACCGTTAATTTTAACAATTAACAGAGTGTAAATCTCGTTATTTTTCATACTTTTAGTAAAAATTATTATGAAGAAACTCTACTTTTTTTTAGTCGGTATCACATCAAGCTTGTCGGTTGCTTTTGCGCAAACCCCAACTTTTGAATTAGTTACTACAACGGCAACTACCGTTCCTATTGCAAATAATACAATTTTTGACGTTGTTACAACGCCATTAAATTCTGTATCTTCTCATTTTAAGCTTAAAAATGTTACAGCTACAACTCAAACTTATACCATAAGAAAAAATGAGAACACTCTAAACACGATAGGTGCTGGTGATGCAGCGGAAGCCTATTTTTGCACCGGAACTACTTGTTACGTTCCTGCAGTATCCTCTGCATTTTTTGTGATCAGTGCCATGAGCGACGACGATCTAACTATGTATCTTAGTGAAGCAAGTGCAAGAGGTTTATCTGATGTTTCATATGACGTGCAAAATGGTTCAGAAAAAATTACGGTCGAACTAAGATACAATTATGCAATGGGTATAAGTACCAATTCTAGTGATCTTACTAGTATCTCAAATATCTATCCAAAT
>JAHEYC010000115.1 GCA_023251775.1 Sphingobacteriaceae bacterium
TATTTATTCGCATGGCTTGGCATAGTGCGGGTACTTATCGTATCTCTGATGGACGCGGTGGTGCGGGCACAGGTAATCAACGTTTTGCTCCGGTAAATAGTTGGCCCGATAATGGAAATTTAGATAAAGCACGTTTTTTATTATGGCCTATCAAACAAAAATATGGTAATAAAATTTCCTGGGCCGATCTTATGATCTTAGCAGGTAATTGCGCATTGGAATCTATGGGTTTTAAAACATTTGGATTTGCAGGAGGCCGCGCAGATATTTGGGAACCCGAACAAGATATTAATTGGGGAAATGAACACGAATGGTTGGGAGATAAACGCTATACAGGAGAACGCCAATTAAATAATCCTTTAGCAGCAGTGCAAATGGGATTAATTTATGTAAATCCCCAAGGGCCCAATGGAAATCCTGATCCTTTAGCTTCGGCAAAAGATATTAGAGAAACATTTGCGCGCATGGCCATGAATGATGAAGAAACGGTTGCATTAGTTGCAGGCGGACATACATTTGGAAAAGCACATGGTGCAGGACCAGACAGTAATGTTGGTGTTGAACCCGAAGGTTCGCTTATTGAAGCGCAAGGAATGGGTTGGCAAAATAGTTTTGGTTCAGGAAAAGGTGGCGATACAATTACCAGCGGAATTGAAGGCGCATGGAAACCAAATCCTACCAAATGGGATAATGGTTATTTTGAAACATTATTTAAATACGATTGGAAATTAAGTAAGAGTCCGGCCGGCGCACACCAATGGACACCAACGGATGCAAGCGCAAGTACAACTGTTGTAGATGCGCACGATAAAAATAAACGTCATGCACCAATGATGACAACAGCGGATCTTGCATTGAAAATGGATCCTATTTACGGACCGATCTCAAAACGTTTCTATGAAAATTTTGATCAGTTTGCCGATGCATTTGCAAGAGCATGGTATAAATTAACGCATCGTGACATGGGACCACTAGCTCGTTATTTAGGAAGTGAAGTTCCTAAAGAAGTATTGATATGGCAAGATCCAATTCCTGCAGTAAAAAATGAATTAACTGATAGCGACATTGCAGGTTTAAAAGAAAAAATTTTAGCGAGCGGACTTTCTGTAAGCGAATTAGTTTCTACAGCTTGGGCTTCTGCTTCTACATTCCGCGGTTCGGATAAACGCGGTGGAGCAAATGGTGCGCGCATTCGTTTTGCGCCGCAAACTAATTGGGAAGCAAACAATCCTGCGCAGTTAAAAAAAGTATTAAGCACTTTAGAAGGAATTCAAAAAGGAAGTTCTAAAAAAGTTTCTATGGCCGATCTAATTGTATTGGGCGGATGTGCTGCTATTGAAAAAGCAGGAAAAATAAAAGTTCCATTCACTGCAGGAAGAGGTGATGCCACGTTAGAGCAAACCGATGTAGAATCGTTTGCAGTATTAGAACCAAAGGGAGATGGATTTAGAAATTACAAGAACGCGAACTGCGGTTGGGTAACGGAAGAAATGTTTGTTGACAAAGCGCAATCGTTGAACTTAACAGCGGCAGAAATGACCGTTTTAGTTGGCGGCATGAGGGCATTGAATACAAATTATAATGCGTCGAAGCATGGAGTGTTCACTTACAATCCGGGAACTCTTACAAATGATTTTTTTGTGAATTTATTAGATCTTGGAACAACGTGGAAAGCAACCAATGATAGTGGTGAAATTTTTATGGGTTCTGATCGTAAAACCGGAGAACCAAAATGGACAGCCACAAGAGTTGACCTAATTTTTGGTTCAAACTCAGAATTGCGTGCTATTGCAGAATTGTATGCAAGCAGTGATTCTAAAGATAAATTTTTAAAAGATTTTGTTGCTGCTTGGGATAAGGTGATGAATTTGGATAGGTTTTAAATGGTGAAATAAAAAAAACTGCAGTCTCGGCTACGCCGAGGCGATGTGTTTTTGCCACGAATTTCACGAATTTCACTAATCTGGGTTTATAAAAATTACACTAATCTGTGTGTAAACTATGCTTGATCAATAAACACAGATCAGTGAAATCAGGTTACACACAGATTTGTGAAAATTCGTGCAATTCGTGGCTTAAAAAATATAAGCAGCGGAGCTGCCAAGAATTCGACCTAAATACTTAATACCTTTACCAAATGGATGACGAAGGAAAAAAACCACGCCGTATTAGATATAAAGGCACGCATCCAAAAGCGTTCAAAGAAAAATACAAGGAATTAAATCCCGAGCAATACAAAGAAGATATTGAAAAAGTAATTTCTCAAGGGCGAACGCCTGCGGGAATGCACAGGAGTATTTGTGTGCAGGAGATCATGGCTATTTTGAAAGTTGTTCCCGGCCAAATTGGAATGGATGCAACATTAGGTTATGGCGGACATAGTTTAGAGATCCTGAAACATCTTAAGAAAAAAGGAAAATTGTACGCTACCGATGTAGATCCATTTGAATTACCGCGAACAAAAGAGCGTTTGAATAATTTAGGATACGGTGATGATATTTTAGTGATCAAGAAAATGAATTTTTCGGAAATTGATCAATTGGTTATTGAATCGGGTCTTTTGAATTTTGTTTTGGCTGATCTTGGTGTTTCCTCTATGCAAATTGATAATCCCGAAAGAGGTTTTTCGGTAAAAGTGGATGGTCCGCTAGATCTAAGATTAAATCCAAAGAGCGGAGAACCTGCATCAGAACTTTTAAAATATATTTCGGAAGAAGAATTAGAAGCAATGCTTACCGAATATTCCGACGAACCATTTTCGGAACAAATAGCAACGGCAATTATTTCCAAACTAAAAAAAGGCGGAACTATAGAAACCACAACGCATTTAAAACAGATCGTCATTGAAGCGCTTAAATTTCTTCCTGAGAACAGACGATCGGATGAAACAAAAAAAGCGTGTCAACGTTGTTTTCAAGCTTTGCGAATTGCGGTAAATGATGAATTTGATGTCTTAGAAAAATTTTTAGATAAACTTCCCGATGCTTTGTCAAAAGGTGGAAAAGTTGCGATCCTTTCGTTCCATTCCGGCGAGGATCGGCGGGTAAAAAAATATTTTAAACATTATTTAAACGAAGGCATTTTTATTGAGATAGCCCCCGACCCTATTCGCCCGTCGGTTGAAGAAATTGCAAGTAATCCAAGGGCCCGTTCGGCCAAATTACGTTGGGCAATAAAGGCATAAGTGTTTAAAATGCCTCATTTAGTTAGAACATAATTTTTTGTATATTCGTTAGTACAATTCATGAGGGCAAGATCAAACATCATATCTTTTTATCGCATTTGCTTTATTTTATTTCAGCTTGTTTGCTTTAATTTATTTTCGCAAAACCGCAACATTGATTCTTTAGAAAAACTTCTTCTTAAACATCCAAATGATACGATGGGTGCGAAAATTCTTAATAATATCTGCCTTCAGCTTAACAATAACGCCAATTATCGCGAAGCTATCATAAAAGGCAACGAAAGTGTAGCTCTATCACAAAAGTTCGATTTTAAAAAATGTGAGGCAAACGCTTTAAGCAACATGGGTGTTTCGTATATGTATCTTGGTTCTTTTGATACTTCTTTATTGATCCATAATAAAGCTCTTACTATTCGAAGAAAGTTGAATGATGTTCTTGGCATGTCAAGATCCTATTCAAATATCGGATTGATATATCAAAATCAGGGAAAATTCAATGAAGCTATCAATTACATAAATAAGTCGGTTGCTATTTGCGAAGAACATAAAGCGAACGATATGCTTGTTGATGCATATGTCAATTTAGCAAACTCGTATTATTATCTTGGAGACAGATCGAGCACATTAGAATATTTATTAAGGGGTTTAAGATTAACCGAAACATATCATTTAAATGGTGAGGAAGCCTGTTTAAATAATATTGGAATAGTTTATGCCGAGCAAAAAGATTATAATAATGCTTTAAAATATTTTGAACGCACTTTAAAAATAAATGAGAAGTCGGGAAGAAAAGTTGGGATCGCCTCCTCCTTAGCAAATTTAAGCGGCGTTTATTTGTATTTGAATAAACTTGACGATGCCTTAGAAACAGGAAAAAGATCTATAGCTATAGACAGAGAGATCGGCCATAAATCGTCGCTTGCCAATGGCATTGGGAATTTAGCAGGCATTTACTTAACCAAACTGGAGTATGACACGGCGTTGAAGTATGCTAAAGAAGCCTATGAATTAAATAAAGAAATGGGTCATAAAGAAGGTATAACGAATATTGAAACACTTTTGGCCAAGATCTATATTAGCATTAATAATTATACGGAAGCAGAAAAATATGCCTTGAACAGTTTAAAATTATCTAAAGAAATAAATTTACTTACAGGAATAAGGGATGGTGAATTGGCGCTTAGCGATATTTACACTGCCATAAAAAAACCCGGTATGGCTTTTGAACACTACAAAGCCTATATTGCCGCAAGAGATAGTTTAAATAATTCGGATAATACTAGAGAGATCACCCAAAAGGAAATGAATTATGAATTTACTAAGGAAAAAGAAAAACAACAGTTAGAACAAGAAAAAAAAGAAATTGAGAATGCATTGATGCAAAAACAGCAACGCATCATCATTTTTTCGGTAATAGGTGGCTTGATATTGGTGCTAATTTTCTCGTTATTTCTTTTTAAACGTTACAAACTTACACAACAACAAAACCAGATCATTAATAATAAGAATACGCAAATTGAGGAGCAAAACAAAGAGATCATTGATAGCATCACTTACGCCAAACGTTTGCAAGATGCCATATTACCTGCCATTGCATCAATCAAAGAAACTTTTCCAAATAGTTTTGTTTTATATAAACCAAAAGCTATTGTTGCCGGTGATTTTTATTGGGCTGAAAAAATAAAAGATCTTTATTTTATAGCAGCGGCTGATAGCACGGGACACGGAGTTCCGGGCGCTATAGTTTCGGTGGTATGTTCAAATGCATTAAATAGAAGTGTAAAAGAATTTAATTTGACCGATACCGGAAAGATATTGGATAAAACACGTGAATTAGTTCTAGAGACCTTCGAAAAAAGTTCGGAGGATGTAAAAGATGGAATGGATATATCGTTTCTATGCGTTAATTTAAAAACAAAGAGCGTGAGTTGGAGCGGTGCTAATAATGCACTGTGGTATGTTCAGGGAGATCAACTAAAAGAAATAAAACCCGATAAACAACCTATTGGTAAAACCGATAGTCCAAAGCCTTTTGTAAGTCATACCATAGAGAGTGCTCCCGGCACAAGTTTTTATTTATTTACAGATGGTTTTGCCGATCAGTTTGGCGGACCGGATGGAAAAAAATTCAAATACAAACAATTTTCGGATGTGCTAGTTAAAAATGATCATTTAGATCCGGAAAAACAACGCGACCTAATTGAAAGAACATTTGAAGAGTGGAAAGGGAAATTAGAACAAGTAGATGATGTTTGTTTGATAAGAATTAAATTGTGATCTCAGTGAACCTCAAACGCCCAAATAAAAAATTAGAATTGCAGATAAAGCAAGCTGTAAAGAAATTGAAATGTCCTATTCATAATAAGGAAGCAAATATCAGTATGGATAATGAAGAGGCAGAAGTTGTGGTAACAGATGCCTGTTGTGTATTCTTTGAAAAAGATGTGTTTATATTGGGCGAACGTATGCGCAAGGATTTTTTATACAAAGATCAAAAAACGCGCGAACGCTTGGACCGAGAATGGAAAAAAGCCAACAGACCAAAGGGCGATGATCGTTCTTAATCCTCTTTTGCTATTTCAGTTCTATTTTACTATTTTTATTATTACAAAAACATACTATTTATGAGGCTTTTTACTTTACTGTTTATTCTTACAATAACATCTTGCTTTTTTCAATCATGCGGTAATAAACAAGAAGCGGTTGTTGAAGTGAAAAAGAAATTCATTGAAGGCAGCAACTCTTTTGAGTTGTTGATGTTTGATACCATCAACAAAATAGACGCAAACGGTTTTAAACAAGGAAAATGGATAGTTAGAAAATTACCCGGTAACATTGTCATAGAATCGGGAATGTATATCAACAATCAAAAACAAGGCTGTTGGGTAAGGCATGGATTGAAAGGTGAATTCATTGATTCTATTTATTACGAAAAAGATATTCCAAAAAATTAACTCAATAGACATGATAAAAAAATTACTTTTAAATTTCGTGTTAATGCTCTGCTTGTCTTTTAGTCTAAAAGCGCAAGACACTTTCTCCATTGTTGGTTTAGATACACTTACCGGCGAAGTTGGCAGCGCGGGAGCATCATGCATCGATCTTTTTCAAACTACAATTACTAATCCTTCTTTTCTTGGCGAACTTCTTCCGGGTAAAGGTGCTATTAATACACAAGCTGCTTATACAACTGTAAATCAAATTAACGCGCGTAATCGCATGAACGCCGGAGATACGCCTGCACAAATTCTAACATGGTTAATTGCTAATGATGCAAACGGCGATCCAACAATTCGTCAGTACGGTATTGTTGCCATGATTAATGGCACCGTGCAAAGCGCTGCGCATACCGGAAGTAATTGTATGACGTATAAAAATCATATCATTGGAAGAAATTATACAATTCAGGGAAATATTTTATTGGGACAAGTAGTTCTAGATTCAATGGAATCAAAATTTAAACGTACAACCGGAACTTTGGCGTGTAAATTAATGGCGGCATTGCAAGGTGCAAAAATGATAGGTGCCGATACGCGTTGCGCCACCAATAATACATCGTCGATGTTTGCATTCCTAAAAGTTTCTAAGCCAAGTGATACATTTGGTAATCCCTACATTAGCATTGGCGTAAAAACTGCAACCACTAGCGGCATTGAACCCATCGATACGTTGCAAACTATTGCAAATGGTGTTAATCTTTGTTTTTTAGGAGTTAATGTAAAAGAAAATTCATACCAAAATGTTTTGGGTGTTTATCCAAATCCTGCAAAAAATATGATCAGTATTTTAAATGCTTCGCCTTTTAGAACAGAAAAAGTTATTATTTCCGATATGCTTGGGAATGAAATGCTAATGGTTGACAAACCCGAACAAAAAATTGATATTAGTAATTTAAATACCGGTGTTTACTTTTTGGAAGTAAGAGAGGGTTTAAAAACTATTTATAGAACAAAGATAGTTAAGGACTGATTCCTTTTTAGAGGCAGAAACCACAGAGGACACTGAGTTTTTTCACAGAGCTCATTGAGTAATTAATTAAAAGAAAACAGCGCCTATGGCGCTGTTTCTATATCCGCATAAATCAAAAACAATCCGCGTCATCCGCGTTCCATCATCGGAACAAACTCACATTCCCTTTCAGATCATACTCCTGCCCGTCTTTTCCCGTAGCTTTTAGAATATAGAAATACGTTCCTTCAGCGCAATCTTTACCGTATTGGTTCTTACCATCCCACGCAAAATTTCCTGTCTCGCTTGTGAGTTCGTAAACTTTACTGCCCCAACGATCATAAATAATAATATAAAGTTCCTTTAAACTACTTGCACGCAATCTAAATATATCATTTGCTTTATCTCCATTTGGCGTGAACACATTTGGGATCTCCAATTTTGACGCAAGCTCAACAGTAATTATTCGCATCGCGGTATCAATACATGCTCCTTTCCTTACAGTTAATATTACACTGTAAGTTCCCGAAGCCGTGTACGTGGCTGAAGTTGGTTGCGTATTATAAACAGTTTGTGTTACTGCACCATTTCCGTAACCCCATGTTGAAATAATACTACTTGCACCCGAACTTGTTGAACTTGTATTATTGAATGTTACACTCATCGGAACAAAACCACTTATCGGATTAGCGGTAAAATCAGCATTAATGGCGCCAGGCACAACTTCGTAATTACCTATACTCTTACAACCATTAATAGTATTTGTTACTAACACAAAATACAAGCCCGTCATATTTGTGGTTAATGCCGTACCAGTAAGATTTGATGTTAAGGCTCCGGCAGGAACTGTCCACGAATATGTAAAGCCTACTGTGGTACCTGTTATTGCAGGCGTGATCATCGACGTTGGATTTGTTGCGCAATCTAAGGTAAATACACCGGTAGTTGCCAAAGCAGGTGCAGCAAAGTCGGCAGCAACATTATATGTGGCAGAATATGTACAACCGTTTACAACCGAAGTTGAAATTGATGTGTGCGTTCCTGGCGAAGTTGTGTTGAACTGAGTTCCTGGAACGCCACCACCCACCGGCGGAT
>JAHEYC010000116.1 GCA_023251775.1 Sphingobacteriaceae bacterium
GGGTTCCGGAAGATTTTTTGATATTGAGGGAAAAATTGTGACGATAGATAAAAAACCGTTTGCAGAAGTGAATGTAGAATTGAGAGATGCAACAAATAAAGTAGTGGCAACAAAAAAAACGGATAAGAATGGTTATCTAAAGTTTGATAAGGTGGATGAAGGAATGTCGTATACACTTTTTATTGATAAATCGTATAAAGAAGAAGGACTTAAATTGACAACTAAAAGTGATAAGTCGGTAGGCCTATTCAAAAAAAGTAAATTAGGTTCTGAGTTTAAATTGATGACGCCTGATATCAATACGTTGGAAGTAATGGAAGTGAAGGAGGCAACGGATGAACTTATGATCAAGATCAAGGCGAGGATAGTATCGGTAAGTGATAAAATTAATCCAATAGCCGATCAAGTGGTTGAATTACGTGATTTTCAGAATAAGGTATTGCAAACTAAAATGACCAATAAGGATGGTGATTTTGAATTTTCGGATGTGAATATAAAAGAGATCTATTCGGTTGAATTATTTGAGTACAAAGAAAAATTCAAGAATGAGAAATTGTATCTCTCCAATACAAAGAACGAATTGGTAGCTCGCATAAGTAAGGATGCCAACGGAAAATTCGCTTACAAAACAATTCCTGCAGATATGATCTATTTATCGGATATGAAAAGCGAGGACATTTCACTTACCGTTAAACGTCAATTGAAACTGAACGATAACAATCTTGTTATTCGTGATTTCATAAATTATGAGGTAAATTCGGTTGTTATATCTGCTCAAGCAAAGATCGTTCTTGATAAAATAATAAAGATCGCGAACGAAAATAAAGAAAGTAAGATCGAGATCATTTCACATACGGATGTTAGGGGAGAAGGGAGTGATAATTTAAAATTATCGCAAAAAAGAAGCGAATCAGTACTTGAGTATTTTGTGAAGAAGGGAATTGACAAAGCGCGTTTAACGCCGGTAGGAAAGGGTGAAACCGATCCGTTGAATTCGTGTGCCGATGGTGTAAGTTGCACCGAAGATGAATATAGAATGAATAGAAGAACGGAATTCAAATTCTACAAGTAATTAAACTCTAACACCTATCAAGGTAACATCATCTATCTGCTCCAGATCACCAACCCAATCTTTAAAAGTGGTTTCGAGCAGAGTTCTTTGCTCTTGCATTGCTAAATGAGCATTTTTTGACAAAAGTTCACGTAAATTCTTACTCATGAATTTTTTTCCTAAGTGGCCACCAAATTGATCAGGAAAGCCATCTGTTAAAGTATAGATCACATCTCCCTTTTGCAGATCTACAAGATGTTGAGTAAAGGAAACAGAATCTTTATCATGTTTCCCAACAGGCATTTTATCTGGCTTAATTTCGATCGTCTCCGATGCTCTTACGATCCAAATTGGATTATTCGCGGCCGAGATCTTTAATTTTTTATTTTTAAAATCGAATACACACAAACTACAATCCATTCCGTCCTTGCCGCCATCTACACTCCCATCTTTTTTCAATCGATCAATGATGATCTTGCGTGTTATATTTAAGATGATATTTGGTTCTATTTCGGTTTCAATTGCTTTTTCTAAACTGGTAATATTTAGCAAACTCATAATAGCCCCTGGTACGCCATGGCCTGTACTATCGGCAGTGGCAAGTGCAAAATGTCCGTTCTTGAGTTTTGAAGCCCAGTAAAAATCTCCACTTACAATATCTTTTGGTTTAAAAAATACAAAGTAATCATTCATGTTCTCATCGAGTATCTCTTTAGTGGCAATAAAACTTCTTTGTATCCGCTCGGCATAATTTATACTATCGGTAATTTCTTTATGTTTTTCTTCTACAAGATGTTTTTGATTTTCAACTTCTAATTTTTGTTCGGTAATGATCAAATTAGCTTTTTGTTTATTTTTAAATGCGCGAAACGAAACAATTGTTAGGAACAGCATTAACAGAAACCCAATTAATCCACCAACTGCATAGGTTTTTTGTTCTTTGATATCTTGCGCATGTTTTAGTTCTTTCCTTTGGGTGAGTTCCACATTTAGGATACTATCTGCAAGAGCCTTTTTTTCATAGGTATATTGCATTTGTTTTTTTACTGATTCCCTTTGGTTTGATATATTATGTATACTATCCACCATTTTTCTTTCCAATTCATACATTTCAAATGCGGCTTTGTAATTGTTTTGTTTTTGAAATATCGTTTTTAGAACTGCAGCTGAACCCGCAATTTGATCTGGGTCGCCAAATTCTTGGGCTAGCTTTAAACTTCGCGCGCCGGCATCGTGAGCTTTGTTGATCTTTCCTTGTTGAGCTAATATATAAGCCACATTTGCCAAAGATGATGCAATATTAAGTGGCATTTTTAATTCTTCGCTGATCTTAAGGTCTTTGTAAAAATAGTCTAAGGCGGTCGACAGATCCCCCAGATCTTTATAGATCACCCCCAAATTATTGTAAGAACCCGAAATACCTTTGGTGTCGTTGATCTCTTCTCGAATTGCTAATGCTTTTTGGTGGTATTGTATGGCGTTTTTTAGATCTGCTTTATCTTGATAAAGAGAACCTATATTGTTCAGCACGTTCCCGATCTCAAATTTATCATTTATTTCTTCTAACAGTTTTAAACTTTTCTGCAAGTGCTCCAAGGCTTTTTCAAAATCTCTTTGTGTTTTATACAAAACACCGATATTGCTTAAAGTTACTGCCATTCCACCTTTGTCTTTGCACCCTTCAAGGATCTTGAGCGCTCGATAGTAATAATCAAGTGCTTTGATCAAGTTGCCTTGATTGATGTATACGAGGCCGATATTATTTAGTGAAATGGCAATATAATTTTTCTCTCCTGTTTCCTCTCTTAGTTTTAAACACTTAAAATGAGATTCTAAACATTTTGCAATATTTCCAAGATCTTGATAAGTAACGGCCATATTATTCAGGGCCAAGGCTTGTCCGCTTTTATCCTTACTATCTTCACTAACGTTTAAACTTTTATAATAATATGCGAGGGCGGTATCTTTTTTTCCTATCATATCGTAGATATTACCAAGGTTATCGAGGCAATTTGCCATTTCCTTTTTATCTCCTATACTTTCGCTGATCTTTAAACTCTTAGAAACAAATTCGATAGCAAGTGTGAAATTACCTTTTAGGTAATAGATCTGAGCACAATTATTGTAAGCAGAGGCCAGATCCTTTTTATCGCCTATTTCTTCTCTTATCTTAATACCTTTTTTATAATTATCAAGTGCTTGTTCAAGGTTGCCTTGCTCAATGTTCAGATCGCCATAATTGAGTATAGAAAAAGCGAGGTGTTTTAAAAAAACTTTTTTGTATTTACCTTGAGCGGAACAATTTTTCTCGGCTAATTTTTTCAGTTGTTCATTATATATTGGCCAAACAGTAACATCCGATTCATTTTGTATAAGCAAAACAAGTGAGTTACATCTGGTTGTATCGTGCTTTGCGTTTTGAAGTATCAACTTTAAAGAGTCAATGGTTTTATTCTGACCTAAAAAGAAACTTGGAAGAAATAATATGAAGAAGAATTTTTTCACTAGTTAAACTTACTTAAACGCATTTGAATATCCTATATTCGATCATGAAGATGATGGAAATTCGAATTCTCTTTAAGATAAATAGAAAAAGCCCTT
This sequence comes from Sphingobacteriaceae bacterium, assembly GCA_023251775.1. GTDB lineage: Bacteria > Bacteroidota > Bacteroidia > B-17B0 > Aurantibacillaceae > Aurantibacillus. Next base: position 3,653 of record JAHEYC010000116.1, read on the forward strand.
GATTATCAGGGGCTTTTTTTGCTTAAGGGGTTCAGGAGAGATTAACTTCGTTGATCTCTCCTAACCAGCCTTGAAAATACAAAGTCCGCCGCTTCGCGTCGGTTCTTTGTTTTACGCGTTCGCTTATGAAAGCGAGCTTTCAACGCTTACGCGTAAAACAAAGAAGCCAACCCTTCGGGTTGGCCTTTGGTATTCATTCAGTGGATCCGGAGAGATTCGAACTTATTCCGTTTTTACAGGATTTACAGGCACTTGCGACCATTGCAAAGTGCTTACTGAAACATTAGTGAAACAAAGAACTTTCTATTTCAGAAATATTTCGTCTCTTACATAAGTATTATTAAGCCAAAATGAATGTTTTGTATATTCATCTTTTTCGGTTAATTTATCTCTTACCGGTAGAGGATTCGTATCTAATGTTGTAGTGGCATGCGGCCGAACATGAGCAATAGGATTAATTGATTGTCCCGGAAAATTTGTTACTCTACTAATTTTTCCGTTTTTATCAGATTTAAATCCAGTTACAATATTGCCATTCTGAATTATTTTTTTTGTCGTTAACCAGACTTTTCTAACCTCTTTAATGTCGTTCTGTGGCATATTCCAAAATTTTGCCTTTAGTAATTTTACTCCATTGGGTGTAAGTTGAAAAAACACAAACAAAAAGCGGCTTTCAAGCATTTCTAATAAATCAGATGTTCTCCAATCTTCATCATAAATTTTTTCGTATTCAAAAGCAGGGAATGAAAGGTTTTGGGCGGGTAAAAAATTCTCTTGTAGTTCAACAGTTTTCACAATAATACCAGCTTTCTCAAATTCTTCTATTTCTTTTTCTAACTCTATTCCCAAAATTGCTTTTGTCAAATTCGCATTGAAATTTTTAGCGGCAGGATTAAGATCTAATTTCAATTTGTCAAGAATCTGAGGGATTGTAAAATTATAGTAGGGTTGAAATTTAGAAATTACAATTTCTTCAATTGTTTGCTCTTTTGCTACATTTGAATTTTGAATTAATTTGCCATAAGTTTCAGCCGGATCATTTGCAATAGATGAAATAATATGATTTAAATAACTATGTTTAAGAGAATAAGCCCTTTGCTTAGCTTTTATTTCGCTCTTAGGTTGAGACCTTAAGTTGCCACCTTTCCCGCCTTTGGTGCAAGCTTCTAAATAGAATGTATCACCTCCAGATATCTCATGCGCTTTACCAGCTAGAATTTTTTTATTTATTGTCTCCCAATCTTTCTTTATAATTTCTAAATCCGTGTTTGGAAAACTCCATTCACCCACTAGCTTTATCAAATAATCAATTGCTTCATAATCTTCGGGATTATAGTAAAATACAATTAGCAAATTTGCATTCTTTTTTATAAAGGAGCTTGTCTCGAAATCTTGTTTTATAACATCATTGTAATTAATGATATTTAAAACCAGTCTTTCCTTCGCTCTGAATTCTTGGTTTTGCAACTGTTTTAGTGAGGTAGATTTAAGTTCGAGCTTAGCAATTGGAAAATCAGGCTCAGAATCAGAATTTGGCTCATATAAAAAATAGTATTTTTCTAAAATTTGCCCAAAGTTACCTTTGCCTGAATAATTATGTTCAAGTATTTTAGCATCGCAAGATTCTCGCAAGGTTTTCCCTTGTAGTTTCATTGCGAACTTAATTATGGAATTCCTATCCTCTGAATTATATGGTAACATTATCCCATTCTTTTTCTTAAGTCATCAACCCAAATTTCATTAGCAATTTTAGATAAGTATTCTAACCTCTTTTCAATGGCAGTAAAATCCTTATCAGAACTTATTCTATAAAAATCCCACTCCTTTTTTTCAATATTTTCGAGAAGTTGACTAACTAATTTAATATTTGATCCCTTTGCTATTTCAATTTTATCAGACAATGGTTTATTCCCCATTTTTCCATTTAAAGCCTTGCCGATTAGGGTTAAATTACCTAGCTTGTTCACATGGGATTTAATAATCTTTTTTGTTAGGCCCCATTCTTTAGGGGCTTGAGGTAAGACATGTTCGATGCTTACTTTCCCTTCATCATATCCTTCATTGAGATTACCACCGATTTTTTCTTCTAATTCATTTAATATGTACCTAATTATTATTCTTGATTTTTTGTCATCCCTATATTGAATTGATTCGAAACCTTCTTCAAAAACCGTGAAGGTTGGTAATTTATTTTTGAAGTGAGTAAAGAGCTCCTTTATAAATAAATTTATATATTCCTCTTTTGATTTGCCGGCAGTAACATAGATTTCTAATTGTTTCGAAAAGTCTTTAATTAATTTGAAATACCAATTCCCTTGAGCGTTTAGAATTTGAAAATATAAAAAAGTGAATTTTTCTATAATTTGCCAACGGTTTGCTAAAGCAAAAGGAATATTTGGTTTCTTATCATTGCTAGAGTCTAAATTTCTAAATAAGCAAAGGTAAAGTACTATCCAAGTCTTAGCGTTTGTATTTCTAAGGACTCTCAGACTATTATACACTTTTTCACCTTCATTTTTGTCATCGCCGAAATGGATAAATACGTCGTCAATACTTCCTGATACAATAATTCTTAAATATTCGGAGTTGTTTTTTAAATCCGATAGGAAATTCTCCCATTTCTTTTTATCATTTTTAAACTTTTCTCGAATTGCTGAATACAATTTTTTGTCGGTAACATACTCGTATTTAGAGGTCCAATAGTAACTAAGAAAGTCTTTAAGTGAAAACTCAATGTCATTTAAGGTTTCAAGTATGCTACCCCATTGGGATTTTGCAGTATCCAAGTATTTATCATGCGACCCAATTACGTGCTTAAATATTTGATTTTTAATTAAATCCGCAACACTTAAATCCACTCCCTTTGCGTTTACTGTTTCGAATATCTCATAAGCCAGGTCTTCATCTTCTATCTCTATTTTTACGAAATAATGTTGACCTAATTTAATACTTATTAATTCTTTAAGCCAATCAATTTTTTCGTCATAAGATTTGTTGGCTATAATATTCGAAATCAGTTCATGAAATTTTAAATAAGCTTTTTTTACTCGCTCTTCTTCTGAATTTTTCAGAACAACCAATTCTTCTGTAATCTCCAGCGAAGGATTATTTTGAATATATTTCTCGAAAAAAGTCTTGATGCTATCACCTGTAATTAAATAATTATAAAATACATCATCATCGTCGACGTCCTGTCTACCCAAAATTCTTTTATGTATACCGGCAGCTTTTTGTTTGTATTTTAGATCTTTTTCAGCATTTCCAAGTTTCAAAATTATATTTCTAACAACGGAGCCAAGAATTTGAATTGTTAGATACCTTTGTTGCCCATCAATTATTTCAGTAATTTTATTACTTGTTTTGTCCCTTACATCAAAAATAATAGTGCCAAGAAAAATAGCTTGCTCAGAATTTATTGTGTCCCAAAATTCTTCTATTTGCTTTTCTTCCCAAGTATATTGTCTTTGAAATCGAGGAATCCTAAAAATATTTTTAGGCTCGATATAAACGGAATTAATTGAACTTTTTACTACTTCGAAACTTTTTGATGACATGTTTTTATTTTTTGCATTAAGGATTGCCCAATTTTCTCAATTACTCCAACTACCAAAGCATTACCCATGAAGAATGCTCTTTTGGTGTCGGAAATTCCATCAAGCTTTGTGTGGTTATCGGGGAACATATTTAGCCTTTCTAACTCAACGGGAGAAAGTCGCCTATAACCTTTAGAAGTTTTTATTACGTGCTTAAATCTAGAAGGTGAAGCACCCCCTTCACCAGTAATAATAGTTCTGGAAGGTTTATCAAGCGGGTCAGGAAATATCATTCCTCCCTCACTATAATTATATTCATAACCTTGAGCATTTTTTCGCAATTCTTTTTTCGGGCCTTTTAAATAATTCCATTTATCTAAATCTTTTTTATCAATATAAAACTCTTCAGTGACTTCACCATTTTGAATAATATGTTTTAAATGAGTATAATCTCCTTGATGGCTAGGCATAGTTTTTAAAGTTGTAACCTTACCTTTAATCATAATACCACTATTCTCAAAAATTCCTTTTGTGGCTCCTTTATTAAAATTTTCAGAAATCTCGACTACATCACCCTTAAGATTAAATTCAGAATAATTTGAGGAATTGTCTTTTAAAACTGGGCATGCTGTTGCTAATGTTCCAATCTTTACGATCCAATCAAGCGAAGGTGTATTTTTAATTGCACTATAAATCTCCGTGTTTTTGTGATAGGCTAAAATAAATATTCTTCTTCTACGCTGAGGCATACCGAAGTCAGCAGCATTTATCACACGCCACTCAACTATATAACCAAGTTCATTTAGACTTTGTAATATTATTGCAAAATCCCTTCCCTTTTGCCCAGATGGAGAAATTAGGAGTCTATCAACATTTTCTAAAAATAAATATTTAGGTTTGTGTTTTCCAGTACTAATAATCTTATGTATTGACCACCACAAAACACCTTTTTTACCGA
>JAHEYC010000038.1 GCA_023251775.1 Sphingobacteriaceae bacterium
TACACCATCACCTAATTCCAAAACAGAAACGTCGTGCGTTCCACCACCGCAGTCGAACACAATTATTTTCATGTCCTTACCTTTTTTATCCATACCATATGCTAAAGCAGCAGCGGTAGGTTCGTTGATGATACGCATCACTTTTAATCCCGCAATTTCGCCTGCTTCTTTTGTAGCTTGACGTTGAGAATCATTAAAATATGCCGGCACAGTAATAACTGCTTCGGTAACTTCTGTACCCAAATAATCTTCGGCAGTTTTTTTCATCTTTTGTAAAATGATCGCCGATATTTCTTGTGGTGTATATTTTCTGTCGTCAATTTGTACACGCGGCGTATTATTTTCGCCTTGCACAACTGTATAAGGTACACGCGATACCTCTGTAGAAACTTCGTTGAACAAATGTCCCATAAAACGTTTAATTGAATAAACTGTTTTTTTAGGATTTGTAATAGCCTGACGTTTTGCAGGATCTCCTACTTTACGCTCACCGCCTTCAACAAAGGCCACCACCGATGGTGTTGTACGCTTGCCTTCATTATTTGCAATAACTACGGCTTCGCTTCCTTCCATAACAGCTACACAGCTGTTTGTGGTTCCAAGGTCTATTCCTATGATCTTTCCCATAACTTTTAATATTAATTTCCCTTAACTCTTCAATAAATATGCCATTAGGACTATTAGATTAGGAATATGACAGCATGGCAGTTTCCTTTAAAAAGCCTATAAAAATTGACAATAAAGCCTTGTTTTGAGGACTAAAAATGGCAGGTTAAGGACACCCGATAGCAGCAAGATTGCTCGAAAAGAAATTGTATTTGCAGGTGTATTTATTGAAACTAAACTCATCAACAAATGTGGTCGACATTACCTTTTGAACTTGGCATCGGGTGCGGAATGTGAAGATGCCCATGGCTCCTCTATTTGTAAAATTAGAATAGAGAATTTTTTCCTGAGCAAAACTTAAAGATGGTGCCGAGAACTGAAGATAATCGTAATAATCTTGAGTAGCTGCATACGTTATAAAATCAACTCGAAATGTTTTTCTTCCCATAAAGCCCGGAGGATCTTTTCGCATGGCCAGTAAATTTCCACACTCGGCAAATAACGCCGCGCCTTTGAACGAAAAATTAAAATACTTGGTATTATTAAAATCTATTTGCTGGTATAATTGCTGCGGAAAGAAAATAAAATCGAGGGTATGATTTATTTTTCCTTGAGGCGCTGCAGAAATAGGAACGCTGTCAAAATAATGAACACGAATGGTAAGATCGTGCAAAAAACCACCGTTACTTGCTTTTGTTCTTACTATATAATTTGTCCCCGTTTGATTGCTGTAATCGATATAATAATAAGGAGGATCAAAAGGACTTGGTGTGAAGGTATAATATGGTGCAGCAAATGGCGAAAAGCCGGTTGCAGGAACGCTATCCATTGCTGTAGTTGTAGCAGTGAACACATTATTGGTATGATTATTTTTGATAGTGAGTTTGTAAATGCCACTGCTGAACAAGCGATCGTTGCAAAGGTAAACGCGCTGCGTAGTTGCAAACGCACCCGGATCTGTTTGAATAAGCGAATCGCGGAAATATAATTCGGTTTTACCGGTATTTAATTCTGCCGCAACTTTTGATCCATTCACAAAACGCTCTAACATTACGCTTAATTCTCCCGCTTTATAATTCACCGAATCAACTTCCTTGGCCATTACATTAGCATTGCCTTCTCCTAAAAATATTTTATTGATGCGGATCATTTGCATAGGATCTTGTGGCGTAAGAATAGCATGAACTTGTGGAATTTCTTTATAAGGAGCAATGATCTTTAAGTCGTTCTTACACGAGTTAAAAAGTAAAATTCCGAGGGCAGAAATACTTGCTATTTTAAAGGCCTTAAGCATGCTTCAAATGTAGTGAAATATTGGGATTTTTGAAGTAAAAATAACAACTGGCTAAAGATGCTTGTTATCTGGTTATTAGAGGCATTTAACCACGAAAAACACGAAAATTTTACACGAAAGACACGAAACTAGTTTAGTGCATATCGTGTTGCCTCTCAGTTTCGTGCTTTTCGTGGTTAAATGCCCTAAAGTTCCTGCAGTTTCCTATACAACCCCCCAAACCCAGGATATAAAACCTCATCAAAAGTCCTTTCATGAAACACCGTAACAAAAATTCCATTCAAACGTTTCGCTTCTTCCGCCAATTCCAAAATTTGTTTTTCTGCTGCTGCAACTCCCGCATTTGAATAAATAAAATAAACGCCATCCATCACTGTAAAAGGAACCATTAATAAGTCTGATGCTTTTTCATTTTCTAGATCGTAATAATAAAAAGGGGTAAATGTTCCGGCTCTATAACCTGCGCCGGAGGCAAAACCCATGGAGAAGTCTGCTATAACGCCGTTAGAAATTAATTGCCTTGGAGTTGTCTTCATATTAAATCGCAAATAATGCTGACGAGAAATTTGAATGGGAGAATTAGAATTTTTTCGCATCAAGTCAAACTCTTGTTTTAAAAGTTCATTATTATTTATTGTTTCGTACGAAGGATGCAAACCATACCCTACTCCGCTTTTATTTAATTTTTCGAATAGTTCTTTAAATGCTGAGGAATTTGGATCTACCGTACGATCATATTCCGTTCCGGTACGCTGCAGGAAAAAATAGAACAAAGGAATATTCTTTGCCTTACTTAATTCGTTCAACTCATCATACACATCAAACGGATCCCTCATTTTACCTTGAAGCACATTGAAGCGGCGGATCAAATTATTTAATTTAAAGGTGATCACATCTCTACCACTCGCGCCAATGATCCGCGCTGAACTTTTATGTTTATAGGCATAAAGGTTATCAACATCTACCGTACTTATATATTGGAATTTCTTTTGAGGGAATTTTATACTTGGATAAAATTTTAAAAGCGCTTGCTTAAATTCTTCTATCCAACTATTCACTTGAGGTTTTAAATGATGCCCGTCTTTAAATAAAACACTTTGCTGTAATTCAAAACGTCCGTGCTTATCGGCTTCAAACTTTTGCCATTCCTCATAACGCGAAATAAAATAAAACACCGACGAAAAAATATCATAACCCAGATCGCAAGAGCTATCACTCATGTGAAAATACAAAGCGCCGTTCTTTGCTGTTCCTTTTGGTTTATAGCTTTCATCCACTCCTGTTTTAAACAACAGATCATAAGGAGAAATATTAATGATCTCTTTTTCAGAATGCGTTGAATAACTGATCTTAAAAGCATTTGAATTTTTAAATAGCTGCTTATTTTCAGTGATGGAGTACTTGCAATTCAACACAAATTCAAAAATAAATTTACATGTATAGTTTAAACGCTCGTTTAATTTAGAAGAATAAATAATGAATTCGGGAGCATCACTTTTTGGAGTGAGTTGGAAGAGTTTATGTAGAGATTTATGATCCAATTTGTTTCCCGCAGATTCCGCAGATTAACGCAGATCTTTTCTGCTTCTTCAACGAAAATGCTTTTAACTTATTGTCTGTAAAAATAGTGAAATAATGGACTCAAACTAATTACCGATTTTCAAAATTATAAACTCCGTCCGTCTATTCATTGCATGTTCTTCTTCGCTACAAGGCGATGGCTTTGGACCTTCGCAAGCGCAATTGTTCAGTAATTTACTTTCGCCATAGCCTTTGCCTGAGATGCGCGCAGGGTTAGTGATCTTTTGTTTAATATAATCCACACTGGCTTTAGCGCGTTTGTCAGAGAGTTTTAAATTGGCTGCTTTTCCACTTCTGCAATCCGTATGAGCACCCAACTCCACCACCATATCAGGGTTCTCGTTCATGATCTTTACAATCTTATCTAATTCCTTGGCGGCATCAGGCCTGATATTAAATTTAGCAAGGTCAAAATAAATGTTTCCTAAATTACTCATCTTAGCTAAGTCGCCACCCAATTCCACTTTTTCCAAATTCACATTCATCATCTCATGAATTTTTTGATCGCCGGGTGTTTTTAATTTCCAACGGAACTCAATAGTTTTTGTTACGTAACCTGCTTTAGCAATTTCAATGGTATACCTCAACGAATCGTTCAATTTATTATCAAACAATCCCATTTTAAACATACCCGATGCCGGCGTAACACTGCTGGTTACTTTAGCGTAGTACTCACTTGTAAATGAAACCTTCACATTTTCTAAAGGTATTTTGGTTTTGTTATCGGTAATAAGTGCTAGTAATGTAAATTCAGGAATTTTATCCAATACAAGATCAACGCCAACCGTATATTCGGGCACAGCCGTTGTAAAACGTTTAGCGTGTTCGTAATAATCCTCCTTTTTTGCTTCAACACGGTATTGCCCTGTATTACTCACAAACAAAACATAGGTTCCATCTTTTTTTGTACACACCTTATCCAATATCTTTCCAAATCTACTGGTTAAAAATACAGCCGCTTCGTGTATAGGATTTCCTTCTGCATCGGTAATAGTTCCCTTGATCATTTTTCCAAAATCAAATGGTTTCATTAAATCAAACCCATACACATCATCATTTCCTTTGCCTCCTTCTCTGTTAGAAGAAAAATAGCCATGTTTTTTTTCTGCATCTAATATCATTCCAAAATCATCCTTGGTAGTATTAGCAGGCGTTCCTATATTTTGTGCTTTGCTAAAAAAATCATCAAAACTTTGTGCCGCAAAAATATCTAGGTCGCCCATGCCCGGTCTGCCGTTGGATGAAAAGAAAAATAAACCGCTTGCATGCATAAAAGGGAACATCTCATCGCCTTCGGTATTGATATTGTCTCCTAAATTTTGCGGCCTACTCCAATTACCATTACTATTGCGTGTGCTTTTATAAATATCTGTTTTGCCATAACCTCCGGGCATATCGCTCGCAAAATATAACGTATTTCCATCGGCACTTAAACAAGGATGTCCGCACGAATAATTATCGCTATTAAATGATAATGCTTTTTGCTCTACCCATTCCCCTTTTTCGTATTTGCCTTCGTAAAGTTTTATGCAACGAACCCCCTCTTTATTTTTTCCGCTATAATTATCGGAGGAATATATCATATAGTTTCCCTTAGCATTAAAACTTACCGGACCATCATGATACTTTTTATTATACGCCGGAAATTTTCGAACGCTTTTTAATTCCTTTTTATCGCTGATCTTGCAAGTGTACATATCTACATAAGGCAAACGGTTGCCATTCCAAATATGTGTTAAGTAACTTAATTTTTGGCGCGATGAAACCAGCATCAATTTATTTTTGTAATACGAAATGCCAAAATCTTGTTGTTGCGAGTTTCCTGCGATGTTCCATACAACAAATTGCTTTTTATCCTTTAAAAGATCCTCATAATATACTTTGTTCAATTCAAAAAGGTCAACGCGACTATCTTCCGGTGCCATTTTCCCAAAATCATCCATCACTTTTGCGGCTTCTTTGTATTTGGCATTCACTTTTAAGATCTGCGCATAATTATAAACGTCTTCTGCGCTGTGTTTTTCATCATTAGCCAGATCTGCCCACACTTTTTCGGCTTCCACATAATTTCCAATACGTTTATAACTATCGGCCAATTCGCGTAACACTTCCATGTCTTCGATGTTTGCCGGTGTCATGGATGCAACTTTATAATAATCAAAATCGGCGTACGCTTTTTTTACTTTCTTAGGACTAACCTGAGATAAAAGCGCAAACGGGAAAACTAAAAGGCAATATATGCGGAAAAGTTTTTGCATAGATCAAAAATGCCTCGTTGATTTAATTTTTGTTTCGGGTTTCACAAAAAAGTCGTAGCGCAAACAAATTTCGTGACTTCCTTTATTATAACGGAATGTTGTATTTGGGAACGACCAATCGAAGGAATACCCAATATATAATTGATCCGTTGCCTGAAATCCGGTTAAAACTCCAACAGCATCGGCCGAGCGATACATCAAACCAATATTAAAATTATCATCAAATACCAAAGTGCCCGTTATATCTCCTTCAATGGGCGCACCGGGAGTTACTTTTAAAAATGCTGTTGGTTTAAAGGTGATATCACGTGTAAATTCGTAAGCATATCCTGCAATAACATAATAATGCCTTTGCTCGCGCGATAAAAGTGAGGCCGACTTGTTTAATTTATTTTGCAACATCTTCGGACAAGAAATTCCAACGTAATAGGTTTTACTAAAATAATACATTCCAAATCCGGCGTTCGGTAAAACACTTTTGATATCCGTTGCAAAAGCAGCATCGCTTTGTGTGATGAGTGATAAAGTTGAAACGCTGTTTCTGTAAATATTCACTAAGCCTTTTAATCCAAACGAAAGTTTAGATGTTTTATTCAAACGAACATGATACGCATAATCGGCCGAGATCCATGTGCTCTTCATAACGCCCAACTGATCACTGATCACATTTAATCCCGCACCCGATTTTCCCAATACAAGTGGGGCATGCATAGAGAAAGATGTTGTTTTTGGTCTACCATCAAAATTTAACCATTGCGCTCTGTGAATTCCCGTAAATGTCATTAGATCGCGCGTTCCAGCATACGCAGGATTTATCCATAATGTATTAAAGGCATAATGCGTGAACATAGGGTCTTGCTGCGCTTTTGTTTGCAAGCACAGTATTAATAGAGCTATGGAAATTATTTTTTTCACTATTTCGTTAATCCTCTGTTTAAATACAAGAAACCCGTATATGGTTTTGTTTTATTGTTCAGATCCAAAATATAATAATAGGTTCCTTCCGGTAATTTATTTCCGCCGATCTCAATTCCAATTTCAGTTGTTCCGTCCCATGTATTCGCATAACCTTTCTTTTTATACACCACATTTCCCCAACGATTAATTATTTGTAATTCATTATCCGGGAAGAAACGAATTCCTCTTATTTCGAACAGATCATTCACACCATCATCATTGGGCGAAAATCCTTGCGGAATAAAGAAATCAAATTCAACAACAAATACCGTTGGTACACCTTCTCCCGGATCAGAAGGATTTCCATTTCCATTTGGGTCAGGATCACTTCCTGTTGTTGAAACATCACTTCCGGTATATCCGCCCGAAGGTAAATTACCCGCACTCGCAATTGCTGTATTTGTAAATGATACTAATCCGTTTGGCGTGAACTTCACCATCACTTTAATTGTATCCGCTTGTCCCGGCAACAACGAACTCGTACTTGCGAACAATAAATTCGTATTACTTCCTTGTCCGGTAAAAGAGGGATCAACCGTAACAATACTATTCATACTCACAGGAGGCGGAACAACCGTAAATGTGGAAGGCGCAGGAAATGTATTTGCTAAATTATCGTTGATCTGTACATTATATACCGGGTATGTTGCATGATTTTTGACGACAAAACTTAACTCCACATAATAATCAATAAAATTATCGTTCTTGGTTACTTTTGCTTTTTTAGCCAAACCAATTGGAACACTAACCGAACAATTATTTACCGTCAATAAAACAGTTGCTGAACCCGGACAACCAAAAATATTTACACTGCTTACAGTGTACACAGTGGTAGTTGTTGCAAATAAACTAACCGTATTTCCCGGCATTGCACCAGGATTCCATATATATGCTGTGCCGCCCGTTGCAGTTAATGTAACATTATCTCCCGCGCAACAAATAGAAGGCGTGACGGATGCAATAATTGTTGGATTAGGATTTACTTGTAAATAAACCGCAGCGGAATCTTTGCAACCAATATTATCGGTAGCAACAACGGTATAAAAACCGGAAGCAGTTGGCGTGACGACTATCACCGCACCATTTTGATTTCCGGGATGCCAAGTATACGTAACTCCACCTCCGGCTATTAATGAGCTGGAATTACCCGCGCAAATAACAGATGGAATTGCGATCGCAGAAATATTTGGCCCAACAATTACCGTGACGACTGTCCAATTTGTACAACCAAATGTATTGGTTCCAACAACCGTGTATTGCGTTGTGACGGATGGTTGGACGACGATCATTGATCCTGTGAGTATCGGGAAAAACGGGAACCACGTATATGTGAGTGCACCAAAGGCCGTAAGCGTACTTGTACCTCCTCTACAAATTTGTGTTGGGTTAGGAATTGCCGTTAATGTTGGAATTGGATCCACAATAACTTGCACCGTTGTTGTATCGGCACAACCATTGATGTTATAACCAACAACTGTATACGTTGTTGTTACTGTTGGCTGAACAGGAACAGGATTTTGCGAAGTGTTTAGCGGAGGCAACCAATAAAATGTAAGCGCTCCCCATGCTTGCAACCAACTTGTTTGTCCCAAACAAATTCGCGTTGGCGTTGCAATTGCTTGCACTGTTGGAATTGGCCAAACAATTACTGTAACAAATGTACTGGAAATACATCCCGTTGAATGTGTACCATTTACTTGATACAATGTTGACACAGTTGGACAGACGACAATTGTTGGACTCACAATGTTCTGCGGGACCCACGTATAAGAAACGCCACCATAGGCGGTGAGTGTACTACATTCACCAATACAAATTTGCGAAGGGAATGCACTGATGGTTGGAACGAATACAGGAAGATTTACAACTGTATAATTTGTACAACCATTAATATCTGATCCAACAACCGTGTATTGCTGAGGAAAAACGCCGATGACCGTTTGTGTTTGTCCAACTAATGGGCCCGGATACCAAGTATAAGAAATAGCTCCCGATGCATTTAATGTTCCTGTTCCGCCCGGACAAATTAATGTTGGTGCAGCTGTTGCATTTAATGTTGGAATTGGATTTACAATTAATTGCACGGTTGTACTTCCAATACATACTGTAATATTTCCAACCACTGTGTAAATTGTTGAAACCGGCGGAGACACTGTTGGTGTTGGTCCTGTCATGTTTCCGGGAAACCATGTATACGTATTTGCTCCATTCGCGCTTAATGTTCCAACCGCGCCCAAACAAATTGCCGTAGGAATTGCAACCGCAGTCATCACCACTTCAATAACAGTGAATGCGGGCGCTGCTGTAAAATTATCTATGGTATAACACTCGGGAGAACCGGATGAAACTGTTCCACTAAAAACGCCAATGTTAGTTGCTGTAATTACACCGGTTAAAATAATTGAAATAGGAGAATTTGGTGCCACACTTGTAATTGACCAATTTGGTGCCGAATAAGTTCCGGTACTTACACTTGATGATGTAAATGTTACACCTGATGGTTGCGGTAAATTAACTACAACATTAAGTGCAGGATTACAAGCAGAATTATTTATGGTTACGGTGTATGATTTTTGTTGACCTAAACATAATGGTGGTCCGTTACCCGCAATTGAAATAGAAAGATTTACGGGAGCAGAGTAAGGAATGTAAGGCAAATTATTTACAATGGTTCCCGATGCACCTTTTGTTGCGCCGTTTGGAATAAATTCGGTGAGTCCGCTTGAAGTTGTTGTTCCATTAGTTCCACCAAACATTGTAGTTAATACACTTGTGTTTGTGGTTTGAATATATCCGCCGCCACCACCACCGCCCGGACCTTCGGCTTCATTAGTTGTAATTAATTGATCGCCGCCATTTCCGCCATTTGCAGTAACTGTTACACCGGTAATAGAACTACTAGAAAATAAAGTTATGGCACCACCACCGCCACCACCGCCCGGTGCATCGGTATGATTATTAATTGTTGGATTAGCGTCATTTCCTTTTGCAGTTATTAAACCTGTTCCGCTAATACTTCCATCGGTGATAAAATAAATTATTCCACCGCCTCTTGCACCGCCAACATTATCGCCATTATCGCCATGGCCTGCGCCTCCGCCACCGCCCATAAATAATCGTGTATTCGAACTATAATCTAAAGGACGTCCACCAAATCCTCCAATATTATTTCTGTTGTCGCCCGCCCATGCAGCATCACCCGGACCATTTACTTGTGCGTTCGCATTATTAAATGATTGCGAATATCCGCCGCGTCCGCCACCCGGCGAAGTACTTGTTGCAAAACTTGCCGATTCTAAATTCCATGCGGTGGTCCATGTTGCAAATAAATTATCAGGAATTCCTGTTCCGGTATATCCAATTAAATTTCCTGCGTTCGATCCACCACCACCACCGGCGTTATCCGAGTTTCCACCACCGCCACCATTAGCGGGTGCACCGCGCGAATATCTTCCTGATAAAAAATCATAATCGGTTTGCGTGCCTGCAATACCTTCGCCTTTTTCTCCGCCCGAACTACTAAGCGATGAAACATAATTTGTAACGTTAACTCCTGCCCCTGCAACAACAGCTGCTCCACCTCTATATCCTTGTCCTTGCGTTGTAACAGTTCCGTTAATGATCACCGCACCATTCGTTTCAATTGCAACTACACCACCGGTACCTGCAACTTGTGCCCATGGTCGTGATGTAAGTGAAGCCGCATTATTAATAGTTAATGTAGTGAATCGCGGAATGCGAACAACCTGAACACGCTGCGTTCCAAAAACAAAATAATTTTTATTGAGTTTACATCCTCCTGCTAAAGTGATGGTATTATTATTGATGGTACCAACTTCAAATAATTCGTAATCGCCAACACCATTATAGCTTGTAATGTTTCCGTAAGTGGATGCATTAGCAGTATTCATGGAAGAGCCTTGCATTTTGATGATCATTAAAAGATCACACGATTCTAAACTATTGGCACCATAACAATCATTAATAGCTCCTGGAATTGCAGGAGCTTCCAGATCAGTGATATTTCCTACCACCACAAAACTACCACCTGCAAATGCACTTTGTGCCAAAGGCGAATAGCGATTATAAATAGCGCCAACACCATTAACAATTGCGGCACCGTGTTTTCCTTTTTGAGAAAATAGCGTTAATGAAAAAGCTAACTGCAGAATTAAAACCAGTATTTGCTTTTTTTTATTACTCATTACTCATAGATAAAAATTATCATATCTAATTTAGTTCTTTTATAAATTGGATTCAATAAAATTATGAGATGTATTCAACTTTAACAATTTAATTGAGGTAATGAGGCTGAGAAAGGAAAAATAGAAGGAAAAAACGATCAATCGTTCTCGAAGGGGGTATACGTTAATTTGAAAGTAGGTTTATAGAGTGCGCTCGCAGAACCTCCAATAACAACGCGTTGTGATCTATCATCACGTCGCACGGTGTAGGTGCGGTCGCCATCAGCTACAACCAAATAAAATCCCCAATTTTTTTTAGTACCATTCATAATGGCTTGAACATCGCGTGAGATATTGAAAACATATTCTTGATTATCGAAATCGTAGGATCCGCCATAGTATCTCAAAAAATCGGTAGGACTAATTTGATCAAAAGTAAATATTTCGCGACTTAACGAATCCATGGCTAGAACGGCCAATTTTAATGGCGCTCCATATTTTCCATCAGCACCATTGAGGCCTTGATCAATTTTGAAACGGAGCTGAGCTTGGTTAACCGAAATTTTATGTTGAGAAACATAATTCTTAAGGAATGGGATCTCAAATTTTACTTTCACGCCTCCTAATCCTTGTAAGAATAATCCTTGCGAACCTTTTGCGGAATCGCCTTGTAATTGTTGCGTTAATAAATTATGCGCACCGCTTGAGTGATCGTGTTTAAATTCGTTGAATCGCGCCACATTTTCACCGTTGAATGGGAATTTGTAAACTTTTGTTTGTTTGCTTGCTGATATTTCTCCTTCTTGATAATACATATAAAATCCGCTTAGCGCATTATCCAGATCAAGTTTTGCAATGACACCTTGCGATCCAACAGGATTTAAATTTGTTGACTTGCATGTGATATAAAATCCTTTGTAAGTGTTTTGAAACGTTGCATTATCAGTTAGTGTGCTGCTGAGAATAGCTGAAGCATAGGTACTGTTCATTGGAATGCGAACAACAAACAAACCATTGATGATATCAAATGAACACGTTCTGCTTGCCAATAAATTACCTTTGTTATACCAATTTTTTGGTGTTGAGTAATGCACTTGGGAAGAAGAGAGATTTTGATTCATTTCGAATACTTCGTAAGTTAACGGACATTGGTAATCTCCAAGAAAATCTAGACTTTTTACAGCAAGTACAAGTTCGGAAGAAACAAGATTTGCGTTGGGAAATGAAACAAAAATTGTATTGATCGAGAATTTTGTGTACAAGCTCACATCAGTTCTTCCAAACACGGGATCTTGATTTGATCCCAAGAATTTTGTGGCATCATTGAACGATACAACACTATCCACATTTATGGTATGTGCGATAATGGTTGAAGTATCCGAAAAAGTTCCTTTTAATACATCGCTTTGATCTTGCGCACTGGCATTCAAAATATCTGTATCTTTTTTACAAGAAACAGAGAGTAACGACATCACGAAAACTAATATCGCAAATGGGAATAAGAATGTATGTGTTCGGTTCTTCAAATTAATTTCTATTGGCGTTTTTTATCAGACGCTAAATATCTGATTTTTTCTCAAATAAAAAGCTCCGCAAATGCGGAGCTTTCATAAAAAATTATAAAACCTGTTGTTTAGCTAAGTACGTCGGCTTCTTCTAAAATAAGGTCATAAAATTCGTTGAACGAATCCATGTACTCTAATTCATTTTTATAACCTAGGAATTGCTTACCTGATTTCTTAACGTATTTCTCAATTTCCGGATTAATTGTTTCAGTAGCCTGAATAACGCCATCAGCAAGATCAATTGATTGCTTGATCATATTCAAATGACTTGATTCCTCAGTCAAATGTTTGATATCCTTTTTGCTGAACCCGTCGAATAATAATTTATCGATGAATTTTTTGTTCAATGTCTTAGGATACACATCATCATACAATGAAACGATTATTTTAGACTCTGCGAAGATAGGATCTTCGGCATAGTATTTTTTTACATACAATGGCATCAATGAGGTGAACCAACCATGACAATGGATGATATCGGGTTGCCAACCTAATTTTTTCACTGTTTCGGCAACGCCGCGAACAAAGAACATGGCTCTTTCATCATTATCTTCAAAGCTTTTGCCCGATGTTTTATCGGCAAGTGTAGCTTTTCTGCTGAAAAACTCCTCATTATCGATAAAATACACTTGCATACGTGCACTAGGAATGCTCGCAACCTTGATAATCAACGGATGATCAACATCGTTAATAACAAGATTCATCCCTGAAAGACGTATCACTTCATGTAATTGATGTCTTCTTTCGTTAATACAGCCGTATTTTGGCATGAACGTACGGATCTCTTTGCCGCGTTCTTGTATTCCTTGGGGTAGTTTTCTAGAGATCTTACCGATTTGTGTTTCGTCCAGATATGGAGTAATGTCTTGGGAAACAAATAGTACACGTGATTTCTTCATACAGCTAATTCCCTTTATAAATGGTAGTACAAAAGTAAGAAAAAAAAAGCCTAATTTCAAAGTAAATTATAGCTTTGCGGGGCCATTATATGTTAATTTTCGAGAGAAATAGCGAATTAAAAATCTATTTGGATAAAATAAGAGCAGAAAGCAGACAAATTGGCTTTGTTCCCACTATGGGAGCACTTCATGCGGGACATATTTCTTTGATCAATGAAAGTAAGAAACAAGAACTATTTACGGTGTGCAGCATCTTTGTGAATCCAACACAATTCAACGATAAAAAAGATCTGGAAAATTATCCGCGCACTCCCGAAAAAGATATTGAAATGCTAAGGCAAAGTGGCTGCGATGCACTGTTCATGCCAAATGCAGAGGAGATCTATCCAAAAGAAGATACGCGTGTTTTTAATTTTGGAGAATTGGATACACTACTTGAAGGAGCTCTTCGTCCGGGACATTTTAACGGCGTTGCCAAAGTAGTGAGCATTTTATTTGATAAAATTAAACCTAATGTTGCTTTTTTTGGAAGTAAGGACTACCAACAAGTGATGGTGATAAAAGCTTTGGTAAAACAATCGAATTTGCCCGTGAAGATCGTTGCTTGTCCTATTATTCGCGAGGCGGACGGACTTGCCATGAGTTCGCGCAATATGCGTTTAACCAAAGAGGAAAGAGAAGCCGCTAAACTTATTCCTTTGCTTTTAAACGAATCTAAGCTACTTTTTAAGGCTCGTAAACCTATTTCGGAAATAAAGGGTTTTATAGCCTCAAAATTGGCCCAAAAACCCACCTATAAGCTCGATTATTTCGAAATTTGCGACCCTCAAGATCTCCATATTTTAACCGATAAAAATGAGGTAAAACAGGGTATCGCCTTGATAGCCTGTTTTGTAGGAAATATTAGGCTCATCGACAATCTTCTATTGGATTGATTTTTAACAGTTTGGCTCGATTTTTGCATGTTTTAAGTATTAAAATTAATTAAATTTATTAACCCAACTATCTATATGCGTTATGCGTATTAGTTAGTATCGAGCCAAGATTAATGATAATTCAGCCAAACCTGATAAAGGATTGTATCAACCGAGACCGTCGGGCTGAATATGAATTGTACAAAACATTATATAGCTATTTGATGAGTATTTGTTATCGCTACACCCATCAAAAAGAATTGGCCGAAGAAATGTTGAACATGGGTTATTTGAAGATCCTCACCAATCTTACAAAATACGACCCGCAACTCCCGTTCAAAGCGTGGGTGCGAAGGATCATGGTGAACACATTGATAGATGAATATCGCAAGAACAAGAATTTAAAGAGTAAGATAAGTTATGTGGAAGAGTATTATGATACCGAATCGTTTTCGGACACGAACTCTGCACTAAAAAAATTGAATGCAAAAGAAATTCTGCAAATGATAGAGAAGTTACCAAAAGCGAGCGGACAAGTATTTAACTTGTTTGCTATTGATGGTTACAGTCATAAAGAAATTGCAGCAATGCTTGAGATAAGTGAAGGTACCAGTAAATGGCATTTGAATTATGCTCGACAAAAATTAAAAGAAATGATCGGTGAAACAGTATTAACAACAGCAAAAGCCTCATAAAATGAAAAAGTTTGACAATTTTGACGAATCGGTAAAGAACAAATTGGATGGAACGAACTTCCCGTTCAATGAAGCCAATTGGGAAAAAATGAGCCAGATGATCGACGCGTCTCGTCCGGCCAAAAAACCATTCGGTAATTTACCGTTAATTTCATCCATCGTAATAGGAAGCGCGCTTCTTATTGGAACGGCTTGGTATTTTGCAACGCAAACTTCAGATGCAAAAGAAGTGGCTCAAAACAATACTCCTGTTTCGATAATTGAAACAAACAACGCGAACGTAACTAACGGAAACACAACTTTAGTTTCTGATAATTCAAACAGCAAGTCATCTTCAACTAATTCTTCTACAAATTTAAAAGTAACAACTACCAATAATTCTAATTCATCTTCTTCTACTAATGAAAGAGATGAGTTAACAGGTAAGAATGAGAATAACACCGTTGTGAATTCTTCTTCTTCTTCAACTAAAAATGTTACTGTTAAACGATCAACTACAATGCCTGCGAATGAGGTTGTTGCTACTTCGAAAGGTTCGTCGGATGTAAAAATAAGTGCAGTTGAGAATAACAACGATCAAAAAGACATTGTTGGCGAAACTCAAAATGCTCATGAAAAAACCACAGCTAATAATTCTGCTAATTATGCCTCGAATACAGATCTTACAAAAACAACTGACAACTCTAAAAGCAATATCAAACCTGTGTTAGAAAAGGTAGCGGAGCAACAAGCTAATCAAAAAGCGGCGGGCGATGACAGAAATATTGCTGTAAATGATGTAGAGGAAAATGATCTGATAGCTTTACCTAGCACTACGACAAATTTAGGTCAAACTGCTGATGCAATTGCCGCTGCAAATTTAAAAACAGCTGTTGAAGAGAAAAAAGTGACGGAATATGTTCGTATCAAACATCACACCATGAATATCGAAGCAGGTGCAAGCAATTCGTTTGGATGGCAAGTGAACAATACACGTAATGGAAATAATATCAGTCCGCTTTTAGGAATCAATTACATGTACAATATCGATTCGCGTTCATCATTGTTAGTTGGTCTTCAGTATAACGGACTTGCGAACTTAGGCGAAGCTAAAGCAAACTTTAGCGTTACTACATATGGTTTTGGAATAAATAACGAAGTAACAACTTACAAATTGAATGATCTTCATTATGCGGTGATGCCATTGAAATTCATTTACAAAATAAACAAAAGCAATGCGTTTGGTGTAGGATTTAATTTGATGTACTTAATGAATACCCGCACTCAAATAATCAATACAACTACTTTAGAAAGCAATGTTACTACAACACATAGTCGTTACGAATATGGTTATGGATTTGATCAGTTGAATACGTTCAATGGTCAGTTAGCATTGAATTATAATTATAATATCTCTAAAACACTTGGATTGAATTTTGAAGTGAATAAATCGCTGGGTAATGTAGTGAAGGATTACAAATACTTTGGCATTAAGAACCAAAGCAGTGCTCCTGCCGCCGTTAAACTTAGCTTAACCTATACCCTGTTCAATAAATAAAAATGAAAAAGTTACTGATCATAGTTTGCACTTTTGTACTTGTAATTTCTTCTTGTAAAAAGAAGGAATTCCCCGAGAACGTTTCTCAAGAACCGGCGTTTTATATTTCGGCTAATGTTGATGGCACACCTGTAAGTTTAAGAGCCGGTGCATTTGGCTATTATATGTATTCGAGCTATGTGCAAGACACAAATGGCATGTATAGTTTTATTGCCGAGGTTAAACCGGCTAATTGCGGGAACGCTTGCGCTAATTCTTTACGAATTGAATTGAACGATGATCAACCAAGTGTAAGCAACGGAACTTCAAACATCAATAGTTCCATTAAAGTCGCCGATTATCAGTTTGCGAATACAGCTACAGTTGCTCCTACGCTTGTTGGATATGCAGTTAGTTTTAAATCTATCTATAATAAACCAACTGCTAATGCTTCTTATTTATGGAATTTTGATGATGCCGGAAGTTTATCTGTTGATGCAAATCCTACGCATACCTATTCAACCGCAGGAGTTAAAAATGTGAATCTTGGAATTTCCGAAACTACCAGTTCAGGTATGACCTTCATGGAGAACCCAATTAAAGTTACTATAAGTCCTGTTGCCGTTAAAACTCGAATTTTAACGCCGGCGGTTAATGGCAATACTATTTCATTTTACAATTCAACAAATGGCGGAACAGGAACTCCACCAGCGTATTCATATAAGTGGGATTTTGGAGATTACAGTCCGTTTTCTACTTCTCCAAATCCAAGTCATACTTATAGCGTAGGTGGTATGTATAAGGTTAAGTTGGCCGTTTGGGATCAATACAATGATACGGCAAAATATAATTTCAATATCAACACGACAAGCAGCAATTTACCTGCAACAAACTTTAGCGTTGTAAGTACTGTGCCTTTATATTATACAACGGCAACAAATCTATTATCTAAAGTTAAGATCACTTACGTTGATGCAAGTGGTAAAGTATACTCTTCTCATTTACAATCACAAGTTGGAGCAGGAAATATATTCCATATTACCTCTGTAGAGGAATACAGAGCAAACGAAAAAGGTCAAGCCACCAAAAAACTGAAGATCAATTTCGATTGTAAATTATATAACGGTACTACCAGCGCGGTTACTTTAACTAATGGTGAGGCAGTAATTGCGGTTGCCTACAAATAATTAATTCTTAAGAAAAACTATTTGCGCTGTTTTGTGTTTGATCACAAATTGGTTGATGTCTGTTTTTACGTTATTCTCGTCAACCACTTTATCTTTTGAAGGCAGAATTAATTTCGCGCCTTTTTTTAATTCGATCTTACTTCCTTTACAGATAATAAGCTTTGAAGTGATCGTATATTTCTTTCCTTTGAATATGGTTAATTTTCCATCCACTTTTACAAAACTCTTTTCAGTAATGTTCTTTCCTATAGTAACATCGATATTATTGAATGAAGGAATGGATGAACCCCAAATACCTCTTCCAAAAGTGGCCGCATAAATAGAATTGGTGTGATAATTAAGAACAATATCGCTCACCAATACTCTCGGAAAAAAATTCATGCTTCTCCAAGTGGAATCTACTTTAAGCGTATTCAAAAAATACACACCGTCATTAGCCGCCAAATACAATATGCCATTGTTCTCATCCATTTTTAATTTATTGAATCCTATTTTCTTCAGATCGTAAGTTATTTCTTTGAGCTCTGCTTTATTACTATCGGGATAGTAAGTGAACTCAAAAACCCCAGAAGTTTTTTGATCGAAAGGGTCTTTGTAGATCATGTAAAATTTATTATCCCAAAACCCATCGGCCACTAAACACTCCACATTCCACCATCGGCACAATTCAATTTTTGCATTGGCACATAAAGCCGAAACATCAATGTATTCCGGTTTCTTACTCAACATATTTTTACAATAAAATAATTTTCCACTATTAGTTGGCGTATTGTATTGCGGATTTGCATACCCTATCAAAGCCGAATTATCTCCTGAGATACACATGGCCTTTATCTCTCGATTCTTTATATTATTGTTTTCATCTTTTACATCTTGGATATGACTCACATTTTTAAATTCAAGTTTATTTGCCACAATATCTTTTACCCTTGCGCGCCAAATATCGTGATACCCAATATAAACAAAGGAATCTCTTAATATCAACGGACGCCGTGCTTCGCAATTATTATCGGCAATGGAAATATAACTATTCGAGTTGCGATTGATGTTATGCAACAGCATAAGAGGAGGATTTCCCAAATTGATGGCCAAACTATCGTTAAGCACTAAACCATAATAACCATCACCACAATTCCCAAGATTATTGGTCTCTTTATTTTGTTTAATAAAAAATCCGCCATTATCTTGCGCACCTCCCGCAATAAATAAACTATCGCTTTGCAATACATCAATTCCCCAAAACATGTTCGCATCTAAACCGGTTCCATTCAAACTTCTAAAGGGGATCTTAGGTGTTCCAAAATAACTATTGGTTAATGATATTCCTCCATCATTGGCCAAAAATAATCCATCACCTGAACCATGAGGCATGCTTTTTGCCAAACACATAGCTCTTACATCAGCATGCGCATTAACACCATTGTAATAACCCACCTTTACAAATGTTTTGCCGCCATCATAACTCATGGATGTTTCGGTTAAACTTACATAAATGACCGAAGTATCAACCTGATTCACTTTTAGATCCAAACACCAAAATGATGTAGCGCCTAAATGACTTATTGGCGAAGTATTAATTGCTTTTGAGAATTCTTTACCATTATAATAGTGAATAAATATTCCGCCATTTCCCGAGGTCGCGTAAAATTTCCCTTTGTATTTTGGATCACTCATAGTTGCAATAGCAATGCGTTCGCAAGCGATCTCGGACGGAGTTAGATCTTTCCACGTATTTCCTCCATCGCGTGTTACAAATAATTGCGCTTTGTTCTTTCCATACGTTCGCGTGCAAACATAAATTACACCAAGCTCATGAGGCGCGTATTCCACTTCCGAGATCTCTACATTATCTGCATCATTAAGAAAGGGCAATTTTGGAGAAGAAAATGTTCGCCACGAATCGTTAGTAAGATAAAGTAACTTATGATCGAACGTTGCCATTTGATCTTGATTTTCAGCGTTCGCAATTAAACCGAGTAATGGAAAATTTATATCATTTTTATCGCCCGGACCAACATGTTCCCAACTTTCGCCACCATTGACGGTATGAAGTATGCCATTACCAAAACCTCTTGTTAAAAGTCCGCCACCCGTTGCGGTTGAAATATAAATGTTCTTGTTGTCAGTTTTTTTCTTCACCACAATTCCACTCACACCATAGTTCATATAAGGCAAATTATCGGTAATATTTTTCCAAACAGGGTTTTCTGAAAGGGCGTTTTGAGTTGAAAATAAACCTGCACAATGACTTGCCGCCATAACATTGTTAAGATCATTCTCATCGGCCCAAACAGCCATCATTATTCCCTTGAATTGATACGAATTCGACTTGGGTCCTACATAGGTCCATTTGTTTGGAACAGACTGAGCATACAGCTTGAATGCAAGAATATATATGATAAAAGAAAGCCCGCGAACCATCCTTTAAATTTAATAAAGAATTAAACACTATTTGTTACTTATTAATTGAAATAAATGAGCCCAAAATCCAAACTTTCTTTAATTTTGTGATTTATTGATCAAAACCTATGTCGGCTAAACCGGAAGATTTTTTTAAGAACATTATTTCTCACTGTAAAGAGTACGGCTTTATTTTTCAAAGCAGTGAAATTTACGATGGTTTAGCTGCAGTATACGATTACGGACAAAATGGTGCCGAACTCAAAAAGAACATTCGCGAATATTGGTGGAAAGCCATGGTGCAAATGAATGAGAATATTGTGGGGATAGATAGCGCTATTTTTATGCATCCAACAGTTTGGAAAGCAAGCGGACATGTGGATGCATTTAATGATCCATTAATTGATAATAAAGATAGCAAGAAACGTTACCGTGCGGATGTATTGATAGAAGATCATATTGCAAAAATTGAAGATAAGATCACCAAAGAAGTTGAGAAAGCAAAAAAGCGTTTCGATAATTTTGATGAGCAAATGTTTCGCACAACAAATGCTAGAATTATTGAATATCAAACAAAGATCAACGATATTAATGCGCGTTTTAAAACTGCTTTGAATGATAATAATTTGGCGGATGTAAAGCAGATCATTGTGGATTGCGAGATTGTTTGTCCTATAAGCGGTACGCGCAACTGGACAGACGTAAGACAATTTAATTTAATGTTCTCTACCTCCATGGGTTCTGTTGACGGAGAAGGAAATACTATTTATTTACGCCCTGAAACCGCGCAAGGAATTTTTGTGAATTACCTCAACGTGCAAAAGACAGGACGAATGAAAATTCCTTTTGGAATTGCGCAAACAGGTAAAGCATTTCGAAATGAAATTGTGGCTCGTCAATTTATTTTTAGAATGCGCGAGTTCGAACAAATGGAAATGCAATTCTTTGTAAAACCGGGAACAGAGATGCAGTGGTACGAACATTGGAAAACTGCGCGCTTAAAATGGCATCACAGTTTTGGTTTAGGTGAATCAAATTATAAATTTCACGATCATATTAAATTAGCGCATTATGCGAATGCAGCAGCGGATATTGAATTTCAATTCCCTTTTGGATTTAAAGAATTAGAAGGCATTCATTCGCGTACAGATTTCGACTTGAAACAACACGAACAATTCAGCGGAAAAAAATTACAGTATTTTGATAACGAAAGCAATTCGAGTTATGTGCCTTATGTTGTAGAAACTTCTGTGGGATTAGATCGTTTATTTTTAGCAACCTTAAGTGCGGCGTATAAAGAAGAAACTCTTGAAAATGGAGAAACACGCGTTGTATTGAACTTACCTCCTGCTCTATCTCCAATTAAAGTGGCCATTTTCCCTTTAGTAAAAAAAGATGGCTTACCGGAACTTGCAGATAAAATATTTGAGAGTCTTAAATTTGATCACATTGTTACATACGATGAAAAAGATACGGTTGGAAAACGTTACCGCCGTCAAGATGCGATTGGAACACCGTATTGCATCACCGTTGATCATCAAAGTTTGGAAGACCATATGGTAACTGTTCGCGAACGCGACAGTATGAAACAAGAAAGGATCACTATTTCTTCGATCCCTCAGTATATGAATGAAAGAGTGAGTTTAACTTCACTTCTTAAGAAACTATAAGCCACGAATTACACTAAATTCACTAATCTGTTTGTATAGATCTGTGTTTTTATAAACACAGATCAGTGCTAATTCGTGCAATTCGTGGCTTTTTCTAATACACGTGCTGCCCACCATTAATGCTGTAATTAGCACCGGTGATAAAACTAGTTTCTTCGCTGGCCAAAAAACTCACCAAATGTGCTACTTCATGTGTTCCGCCTAATCTTCCTAACGGTACTTGCGCCACAATTTGATTCAATACTTTTTCGGGAACAGCCATTACCATATCTGTTCCAATATATCCTGGCGAAATTGTATTTACCGTAACACCCGACTTTGCAACTTCCATGGCCAAACTTTTTGTAAAGCCATGCATACCTGCTTTTGCGGCGCTGTAATTGGTTTGTCCGAATTGTCCACGCTGTCCGTTAACCGATGAGATATTAATAATGCGACCAAACTTGCGATCGATCATTCCTTGGATCACATTTTTTGTGCAATTAAAAACGCTATTAAGATTTGTGTTTATCACCAAATTCCAATCTTCAGGTTTCATATTTATTAAACGGCTATCGCGTGTGATACCTGCATTATTTACAAGTGTATCAATTGAGCCAACTTTTTCTTCAATTTCTTTTATCATATTAGCTGCACTATTGAAATCGCTTACATCACCATAAAATAATTTTATATCAAAGCCATCACTTTTCATTTGCTCCAACCATTTATCCGCTTTTTCTTTGGTGTGATAATTTCCCACAACATTATATCCATCTTGGTGCAATTTTTTACACATCGCTGTTCCCAAGCCGCCTGTAGCTCCGGTAACAAGTACTGTTCGCTTACTATTCATCTTCAAAAAATAAAATTATGATCAAAATTAGAACTTATTGTTGTACAAAAATTATTTCTGAGCAAATATAGTTTCCTAAAAGCTTACAGACAGAGGGGTTAACGAAAAAGGAAGAGATATCTAAAGTGCTTTACTTATAGCAGAAGCGATATTTTCAAATTCTTCTTTTGATAATTTGAGTTTAGCATTTGTAAAATTACAATCATTCATTGTGTTTATTGGTATCAAATGAATGTGTGCATGCGGAACTTCTAATCCAATAACATGTGATGTAACGCGAACACTCGGTATTACTTTTTTTATGGCGTAAGCTACTTTTTTACTGAACAAATGTAATTGCTTAAAACTTTCATCGTCGAGATCAAAGATATCATCCACTTCTTTTTTTGGAACTACAAGTACGTGTCCCTTTTTTAAAGGCGCAATATCTAAGAAGGCAAAGCAGAATTCATTTTCGGCTACTTTGTATGAAGGGATCTCACCGTTTATTATTTTAGTGAAGATGCTGGCCATACTATAATGAGATCTCGATGATCTCGAAGGTTACAAGACCTGCTGGAACTGTAACGTCTACTTTGTCTTTTACTTTTTTTCCTAAAAGTGCTTTTCCTATTGGGGAGTCAACAGATATCTTACCGCTTTTAAGATCAGCTTCACTTTCGGCTACCAAGGTATACTTCATAGTAGCATTATTTTTTGTGTTCTTGATCTTTACCGTGGTTAAAATACTTGCTTTACTAAGATCCAATTTTGTTTCATCAACAATGCGAGCATTGGCAATAACTTCTTTGAGCTTACTTATTTTGAGTTCTAATAAAGCCTGTGCTTCACGGGCAGCATCATACTCGGCATTCTCGCTCAGATCGCCTTTATCTCTTGCTTCAGCAACCGCATTTGTGGCAGCCTTACGCTCTACGCTTTCCAGTTGATGTAATTCGTCCTTTAGCTTCTGAAGCCCTTCCTCTGTGTAATATCCTAACTGCTGTGCCATTGTGAATTTTATTTAAAACAAGAGTCCCGACATATATCGGGACCCTCTGTCTTAATTCAAATATACTAAAAATATCTTACAAATTGATCCTAAAGCCGAAACTGTGAACCCCTGAGAATGGGTTTGTAAAGCGGTATGAGTAATCGATCGCAACTGTAGACTTCTTATCATTAAACGGAAGTTCAAAGGTTGCGCCCATGGCAGGACCTGTAAATACGGTCATTCTATCGGTACCTCCTTTAAATATGCCTTTCTCTGTATATAAACCTGCTCTTAACATTACCATTTCTTTCCATGCATACTCTAATCCTAAAAGATAATTATCATAAGTAAATGAGTTTGATTGGAAAGCTGCATTTACCGAAAGTCTGTTCTTTTTAGACAAGGCACCTGTACTATCTTTGGTCATGAAAATATCATAAGCAACTCCGATATTCACTAAAGCCGGCATTTCAAAAGCTGCCGAGCGATTATTAACGGTCATCTCATAATTATTACCATACTTAACATTCATTTGACGTGCAAGACCATCACCTTGGTACGACATTTTTGGTCCCCAATTTTTTAAAGTGATACCCAAATGCATTTGATCGTATTTACCGGTGTGATATTGAATACCTGCATCTACTGCAATTCCTTTTGCGCTTACGTTTGGAATTTGTTCGGAGATCAATTTTACGTTGATACCCCCAAAGATATTTTCGGAGAACATTTTAGCGTATGATAAATTCACATTATAAGCAGTGTATTGATATGTACCTAAACCTCCTTCGGGTTGATCTTCTGTTGTGATCTCAATTTTACCTGAGTTCAATGCAACAAATCCTAAACCTATGGTACTTGTTTCACCTAAGCCCTGAGTAAATCCAAAGCTGTTTAAAAATATTCCTGTACCCGATAACCAGCTTGTGCGATTGAACATCATTTCGCTTTTGCGCGTATATGCTGTTCCTGCTACGTTACAGAATTGAGCTTCGAGACCACGAACTCTTGCTGAGTTAGATCCCCACATACCACTGTTACGCGCATATGGATTGATCAACAAAACAGCAGCTCCGGCCTGACCTGCACGATCGGGATTACCTGCTTGCATTAGCATGCTTGCAGAAATAAAAGCTGCTAAACCGTAATATTTTATTTTCTTAACCATCATCATAAATTCAAGATATAAGTTTTAATAATTTTGTAAGTCTAAAGGACGCATTACGCCAAACCATTTAATGATCTTTTCTCCAATTATATTATCAGCGTCATCCTTGGCCTCTATGTGGAAAATGTATAATCCACTGGCGATAGGAATATTGCTTTGATTCTTAAGTTCCCAATCCCAATAAGAGATCCTTCTGGTCTTATTAATATCATCTCCTGTTTGCGCTGCAGTAGTTGTAGTTTCGCCATACGCAGGTTTTGAATACAAGGCCTCAAGCCCACTAACATCACGCTTATATGTTTTCACTAACGTTCCATTCAAACTGAAGATCTTTATAGTACATCTATTTGGGAGATTTGTTACTCTTACACGCGTATCTAAACGTTTGTTCTCATAACTTGAATTACCGTAGTAAGGATTTGGAACAACTTTTATTAGATCCAAAGCATTTTTAGCTACATCCTTATCACCATACAATGCCGCCAATTCTTTTGTACTGAAACTATACATTGGAAAATTGTTATTTACAACTCCTGTTGTTTTAATATTAGAAGGCAATTGAGTTTGACTTGTTACTGCAAATAAACGATTAACTCCAACAGAATATGTTGCACTTAAAAGGTTATTGTTGGTCCAGTTCTGTGATGTTGTTCTCATCATTCCTGAATAACCATAACGATAAGGTTTGCTAACATTGATCTGAATTCTTACATCACAAGGCATATCCTTTGGATTCTTAAAGGTGTATCCTGAAGCGGTCATTGGCATACTTACCCACATGATATCTCTTTCAATACCTGCAAAACCCGAAAGACGAGCTCCATTTAATACGCTCAAACCCGATGATCTTACAAGGCCAAAATATTTAGAAAGCTGGTTATATACTTTTGCTCCACCATCGTATGCACCTGCACCGTATGGCTCATCTTGTAAAGTTGCAAAATCAATAAGAGTTGGATTGTTTGCTACATCCACATCACCTTTACCTTCAACAGAATTACCAAACACATATACAAAGTGTTTTCCGCCGAACGTATAAGAATAAGGGAAGTTGGTATTTGATGTTGGATTCCACATCATATCATCACCATTATTTTCTTTTTGGTAACTATCTTCTCCAAAGGCCATGTTCAATCGCTCACCGGTTTCTATATTGATAGCATAACCAGGGAACCAACCCATGCCCATTGTTGATGTTAAAGCAGCATCAGTTGAATTGCAACCAGAAGCACCAAATGCGATACCATTTTTATCAACCGATTTCACACGTCTTGGTTCGAAGAAGAATGAATTACTGCTAGATAATTCAGAAACTTCTTGCATTTCAAGAACCGGACAACGGGTCCATTTAGATTGATCTTTTGTATACACAATAAGTACACTACTTAATTTTCGAAGATCCGTATTTGCACCATAAGGTATAGAACCATTGTTTGTAACTGAATTGGTAATAGAAGCATCTTTAGAACTAATTGCTCCGTGATATGCCGGTCCACCAAAATTACGTGATGCGGTAACAGAATAATATCCTGCACATAATGGATAAGGCGCCCATGTTCCATCAAGGATATCGGCGAATTGTTTTTGTGGATCAACAAACGATTCAATATCTCCGTTCGCATCTTTCGTATAATACGCGTCGATCTGTCCTGCCGTTTTGTTTGTACCCGAAAGTATCCAGTTTTGCGGTGTACCACCGTCAACATCTTTTACAGGATTTAGCCACGGTGTTGAACTGTTGGCATACGACATGCTTGCACCAAGTAAAGTTCCAACTGCAGGGCCCGAATAGTCGCTGTTAACTCCACCAAAATTAGTGAAGCTGGCCAGCTCGCCGGGATCGGAAACCTGTCCTATTTTTACAGAGAATCCTAATTCAGGGAAAAATGTTTCGTCACCAACTTTAATTGGTTTAATTACGAATGCATACGAACTCGCTGCCGAATTACTTTGCGCCGAACTTAAGTTAGGATAATAGAATCTTGCATTTGTTTTATCATATAACACCCAACTGATACTATCAGGATTAACGGTATTAATATTACCAATAACACTAAGTGTTGTTGTTGTTCCTGAGGTAACCGAAATTGTTTTTGTAAGTGCGTGACTGTAATCAGGTGCGCCTTTTGTTCTAAAATCAACCAAGCTGAAATTAAAATCTGCTGCTATAATTCCTAATGGATCAACCACTTTGATTGAAACAGGACCTTGTCCGTTTTCATAAGTAACTCCGGCAACAAATGTATTTGTTACGATCGCATCTTCCGAAGCTTTTGTAAGCGTTAATAAATTCCCTCCGTTACCTTGTCCTTCTAAACGAGTTACCTTAACACCGGTACCATAACTTGATTGCATTGCATTTCCGCCGTATTGGAATATAGGATTGTTAGGAATTGCAGAGGCTCTTTTTGTTTTTCTTCCTTCAAGGTAAGGACGTTTTTGTCCCAGATAGTTTGCTGTTTGAGAAGAGTTAGGAGACACATCTTCCGCATACGTTAAATAGTTATTATAAGCGTAAGCAACCGCGTAATAAAAATACGTTTTATTATTTACCAGTTTTTTATTCTCGCCATTTGCAAAAGCATCGTCGGTAACTCTAAACGTTGATACCATTCCTTTATCTTCTCCGTCAACCATTACAGTAGGCACATAACCACCAACGGCATTATTCAATAAGTGATTCACCAAACGTGAAACGCCATTTTTAACATCGCATTGGAAAACAGGAACTGCTTTTGTAATATCTTTTAGATCGGTTGAAGTTACTTTATCATCTTTTACTTGATATACAATATAACCTTCAAAACGATAATGCTTATCAGGAGATTTGATAGCCTGAATAGTAGAAGAAGGATCGGAGCTGATAGAGATATCTTGCTCGTCGTAATCATTATTATAATTATTGAAGTTATTGCTCAAGCCTTTTTTGTTGGTTAGGTAGAATAATAATTCTCCATCTAATTCCTGAATGGTCATATCGGGTGCCTCAGGACCATCTAATAATTTGAAACAATTATCAAATAAAGCTTGTGCTTTATCATCGGCTGTTTTTAATAAAGTTACCGATTCAAGATTACCGCCTTTGTTAGCAGTTTGTGCCCAAGGCATACCAAATGTTACGTTATTAACGGCTCCCGGTTTTAATGTGAACGGGCCTGCCGATTGCAAGAAACGACGGTCACCTGCAAGGTTACCTGCAGTTCTTTCTGTCCAACCTGTACCTGCTACCGGATCGCCATCATATACATAATTCACCGGAGTAGACCCACCATATGCATTTCCGTTTGCTGTAAATGGAGAACCATCTTTCCAGAAACCTGTCATGTAATAATAATAGTGAATTGCAATATCAGGATTTACAGTTTGATTTGGGAAAGGACCAATATTATTATTGTAATACAAGAATTTGCTCATCTGAATGGTCTCACCTGTTTCATCTAAGATATCATCAAAATCATTATCAATTCCATCGGTTGGATCAGCCAGAGGACCGCGGAAAAAGTCGCAACCAATTGCAGGAGGATAATCACCGTAACCCGGTGTACCATTATAAAGGATAAGGTCGTTCGCGTTTGCGTTATAGATATAACCTAAACCGCGTTTTGTATCACAACCAACATAATCATCTAAATAATAACCGAGATCGGCATCATTCCAAATTGTGAAATAGGTTTTGTTGATCTGGAAAGATGAACGGTTATGGATCTCGTAAGTATAGAAGGTCATGTTATTGATCTCGTCGTTAGTTTTGAAACCAAAAGCCTGAGCTCTTACCTCAATACCAATAGGCACACCTTGAGTTTCGGAGTGAACTCCGCCTTTATCATTATAAACCCAGAATAATGTGTAATCGCCGTATAATTTTGTTTTACAAACGCCAAGATTATCTTTTGATGCTTTATTGTATACATCATATCCCGGATAATCTCCCGAGAGAGGATCATATTGACCATCGTTATTTACATCTTCGTATGGCGCCAAGTGAGATGCTTGTCCCAACAGTGGCTCGGCATTGCCCGGCCAATCATTAATATTTGAAGTTATAGGTCCGTTAGCAACCACAAAATTATCAACTTCAACCCTTGTTACTTGAAAGATCTTATCATACTTATTACAAACATCCACATCTGCTTCTGCATTTGTTGTGTCTAAAGGTCCCGGCCAAAAATCTATACCATTCTGACGATAGGTCATAGCAGCAACTTTTAATTGTCCACCCGCATCATATCCACCGATCCAAACGGCACCTGCAAATAAAGAAGATGCAGCTGAAGCTCTATTGGTAGAAGCAGGTATATAATAGTAGGCATTTGTATTACCAAAAAGATCCCACCACATATCGCCACCATTAAAAATAATGGTCCTTACATTATTAACCCATAATTCTCTAGCGGCTTTAGGGGTAGAGCAATTGCCCAATGCTTTTCCGGCCATAGCAGCTTGCTGTGCCTTTATTACCTTTCCGGCATCAACTCCGGATTTTTCTCTCGAAAAAACCGACAGTGCAGAAAGTAAGCAGATATAAATAACTAATTTTCTCATGATCATATCTTTTAATTTTTTAAAACTCTAACAATAAACCAATTCTTATTTGACGTGGCTTATTAAAGAAGTCAGGATTTGCCATTCGTATTGAATAAAGATCTCTAAATGATTGTGGACTATTTGCCGTTGCCAATGCTGCTACCGCTTGAGATGATTGTAAATAACCGTCATCATCAGGGTTACCGGTAAACGCATAAATACCTAACACATTTCTGTTGTTGAATAAATTCAATACTTGCAAGTAAATATTCAAGTTAGCTGAGTTCTTATTCTCAGAATCTTTTTTACCCCAAGTTAAAGGAATGTTCTTGTCGATACGTAAATTACTTCTGATGGTCCAAGGTAAACGTGAACCATTGATAGTTCCAAGGATATTTGAACGTGAACCACCGTTAAGTGCTACAGGAGTTGAGTAACGGGTGTATGGAGTTCCTGAACCAATTACGCATGATAAGTTAAGACCAACATCTTCAAATACGTTCAATGTTTTTCCGCTCTTACGTTTAATTTGCGGGCCTTTATAATCTTTCTCAGAACCAAAACGATAATCATAGATCAAATTGATAGTGTGACGTTGATCATTATCTAAAGGGATTAAGATCCTTAAGTTAGGTTGACCAGAGCTTGCTAAGTTACCACCGCTTGTATTATTAGATCCTGATCCTTCAGCAAATTGTAAGGTATAATTCGCTTTTAAAGATGATCCGCCACTTCTTCTGAAGTCGAATGTTACTGTTAAACCTTTAACCGTTCCAAAATCGATGTTATCAAGCATCAAGTAATTCCTTGGATATGCACCAACAATAGCTCTGTATTGGGTCATATTTCTCATTTCTCTATAGAAAGAAGTGATGGTCATAGAAGCACTTTTTCTTTCGTTGAGGATCTGAGAGAATCCTAATTCATAGTCAACTGTTCTTTCAGGTTTAAGATCGGCATTTTGAACAACCGGCAATCCACTTTGAGAACCTAAGAAGTAGTAATCGAACGGATTTAATCTGTTACCAAAATTCAAAGGTCTTTTTGTTAGAACATCATAGTGTGCAAAAAAGTTTGCTACGTCGGAGATAGGGAAAGAGAAAGCGATACGCGGCATTGCATTAATTGCAGCCACGTAATTCTTAAATCCACCGGACGACATATTCTCATTATAGTTACTTATATCTTTCAACAATGGTATTTGACGACCGTTGTTAGCAGCGATAAGAGCAGGATCGGAAACTTCATTTCCTTCAGCATCGTACCATTTATTACCATCTCTAAATCCTTTGATCTGATAATTACCTTCGGTAGGAAGATTAGAAATGTATACAACAGCGTTTGAAGGAAGCGCTTTAGGAACATTTGCTGAAAAATTACTAGGCAAACCCTGAAGAGACGCAAGATCTCCAATTGTTGCTGCATCGTGAAGTACAAATTTATCTTTCAGCACTTTTTGATTTGCATCATAACGATCCACACGTAAACCTGCGTTGATCTTGATATCTTTAAAATCAAATTTATCCATTAAATACACCGAAGAGTAAATAGGCTTATACGTTCCTACAGGGAAAAGATTTCTTCCCGCGCCATCTTTCGAAAGGAAACCATCAATGCTGTTCTCGGTCTTGGTCTTTTTTCCGGTATGGTCAAATCCAACATAACTTACGTATGCATTACCAGTTGATTTATCGATCACATCTTCAACACTGAACATGCTTAGGTTAAAGGCTGAAGGATCGAGTGCATCAATATTTATCTGCTTATTATAATCTTTAGGCAAACCCAAACTCTCTAACAATTTTTCGGAGAATTGAGTTTGCTTATCGGCTTGATATTTATAATCAAAGTAATAATAAGGAATAGAACCACTGAATTGAGGAACAAGTTGAGGATTTGAAATGTCAAGATTTGAAAGATGAGCGTTTGTTATTTGTCTCATACGACCCCATAATGCACTTCCTGCAACGCTGTAAAAGCTTACAAACCTTTGGTCAAATTCCATACCAGCTGTTACTGCATGATTTTTTATATCGGCATTAAAACTTGCCGTGAACCTAAGTTGATTAAAGTTAGTTTCGCTGTAACCGCCCGGATAAGAACCGAAATTAAGATACATTCCATAAATAGCGGCAGGACCATCACCATTACGTAACGCATTATTTCCGATCACCTGATTAAGGTCAAATATCTTTCCTTGTTCTTGCGAAAATAAATACGAGGTATATAA
The DNA here is from genome assembly GCA_023251775.1 of Sphingobacteriaceae bacterium. Lineage (GTDB taxonomy): Bacteria > Bacteroidota > Bacteroidia > B-17B0 > Aurantibacillaceae > Aurantibacillus. Next base: position 31,457 of record JAHEYC010000038.1, read on the forward strand.
CGAAGCGTCCGGATTTTTATCGGAAGGTGTGAACACGATCGGTTTTGGGAATCCACCTTGATACGTGTATGCTACAACTGTGTCGCCATTAACAACAAACTCAGGATCGTACTGATAATTTAAAGCTAATTCACTTTCATATTTTGAAGTTTCGAATTTTCCGATATAACCATAATCGAAATAATTTTTTTTATGTTTCAAGCTTTGTGAAACACTTTTTGTTCTTTCATAACTCGCTTGAAATTTGAAGAAAGCATTAGAAATAACAGATTGACTTTTTTCTTTACTGGCAGTAGCAGTTTTGAATTTTTGAGTTAGAGAAATATACGGTCTTAAGGTTAAGCCCGTGCCATATGCAGTATTTGCAGCATTAAATATTTGGCCTGCTTGACTATATCCACTGTTACCATTGTATTCGACAAAACCACCCATGGTGATATTTGTGCTTAACGTAGGCTGAAAATCAATTTTACCATTTAAACTTAAAGCGCGTGCCGCAGCATTTATCCTGGTTTTACGGGTGATCATATCATCTTTGGTAACATATTCTGATGATCTAACATATCCAACACCTGAAGGTGATTTCAATAGTGGTTTGTCTTTTATCTCTTGAAGCTTATCATTGTTAAGTGTATAGATAGGTAAGAAAGACGGATCTGGCTCTTTCAAGTAAGTACCTTGACCTGAAATGAAAAATCCAAGAACGGTACGTTTATTACCTGCTGTATCTTTTTTGTTATAGATCGGTCCACCCAAACTAAAACCTAATGAATTATATCCGTAAGGATCGGTGATCTGAGAAGAGATCAACTCAACTCCACCAAAGAATTTTGATTGAGGACCACGTGTTGAAATAGAAACAGCGCCAGATGTAAGGTCACCATAACTTGCAGGAACACCACCTGTAATTACTTCCAATGAACCAATGGATTGTTGAGGTAAATTCAATCCGCCAATAACTTTCATACCATCCACAAAATAAGTTGTAGTAGCTCCTCTTCCTCCGCGAACACTAATACCGGCACCATCATCTGATTGGAATACACCACCGGTTGTTGCGGCAACTGAATTTATATCTTTTGTTGCTAAGTTTTGATATTCTTCACGTGTTACAGTTTGACCTGATTTTGTATCCGGATCGATCAAAGGAACAGCATACGTAACAATTTCCACCTCATCTAACTGAACACCTCCATCATTTGAAAGCGCCACATTTACGTAAGCAGTTTTACCTTCACCAACAATGATATCCTTGATCTCCTGAGCTTTATAACCAACGTAAACACCTTTGACATTGTATTTTCCCGGGCGTAAAGGTTTAATAACAACCTCTCCATCCATGTTGGTTGTACCAACCGCAACCTGCACACCACCTTGGTATGCAACAATGTTTGCAAAAGGAATTGTTTCCTTTGTTGCCTTATCGGTGAGGGTGACTTTAATTGCACCGTTGTTATCTTGCCCTATGAGCGAAAAACCGGTTAAAACTAAGACTGCCAGCGTGATGTAAATCTTTTTAATCATATTGTTAAAATACCTTAAATTCTACAATAATATCTAAGTGGCTAAAGTTATAAAT
>JAHEYC010000039.1:0-28477 GCA_023251775.1 Sphingobacteriaceae bacterium
CCATGTACAATTTAAAACCGGTGGGCAAATGTGTGTTGGAAGTTTGTCAAACAAGTTCGTGCTGGTTAAACGGTGCAGAAGACATTGTAAAATACATTGAGAAAAAGTTGAACATCAAAGTTGGCGAAACAACTAAAGACGGAATGTTCACTTTAAAAACAGCAGAATGTTTAGGTTCTTGCGGAACAGCACCCATGTTGCAATGCGGCGCATCGTATCACGAGAATTTAACTTACGATAAAGTGGATAAACTTTTAGAGAAATATAAATCAGAAGGAAAGCAAAGAAATTATACGGACTTAGATTATCACAATACGTTATAATGTTTAATAGAACAATTTACATATCAACCTTGGCTCTTTTAGTTGCATCTAATTGTACAAAAGATGCGTCTAAGCAAGTTGTTGTTAGTTCATATACTTCAAGGTATAATGGCAAATATGTTGGTAATTGGAATAGCTATTATTCAAGCCCTTTAACATCATCCTCAACTAATACACCAGGATATGTTGTTGAGATTATGTCAGGATATGACGAGACGCACAATTTGACCACAATTTCAACTTGTACTTATGTTCAATTTGACAATGCAGGTTATTATCTGTCACCAAGTAAATATACCTCCTTAACTGTGCGAAATGATAGTTTAATATATACCGATCATAATCAGGCAGGTGTAGGACAAAGTTCAGGGGTTATTTTTAAAGGCAAAAAACAATAAAGCACCAAGTTAATGGGAAGAAAACTTTTAATACACAACGATAAAGTTCCGGGAATTGCAACTCTGGATGTATATCGCGCGCATGGTGGTTATGCTTCGGTAGAAAAAGCATTAAAAACAATGACACCCGATCAAGTAACTGACGAAGTAAAAAAATCAGGATTACGCGGTCGTGGTGGTGCAGGATTTCCTACAGGATTAAAATGGAGTTTTCTTGCAAAACCCGAAGGCGTTCCGCGTTACTTAGTTTGTAATGCTGATGAATCGGAACCGGGAACTTTTAAAGATCGTTATTTAATGGAAGTTATTCCTCATGCATTAATTGAAGGGATGATCACCTCATCATATGCCTTAGGCGCAAAAGTTTCTTATATCTATATCCGCGGCGAATATTTTTATGTAGCTCGCATTGTTGAAAATGCTATTAAAGAAGCATATGCTGCAGGTTGGTTAGGAAAAAATATTTTAGGCACAAACTTCTCGCACGATTGTTATGTACAAGTTGGTGGTGGCGCTTATATTTGCGGAGAAGAAACAGGATTATTAGAATCGTTGGAAGGTAAACGCGGTAATCCGCGCATCAAGCCACCATTTCCTGCTGTGGCGGGTTTATGGGGTTGTCCAACGGTTGTAAATAATGTAGAAACAATTGCAGCGGTTGTTCCAATTGTAAATGATGGCGGCGAAGCATACGCAAAAATTGGTATCGGAAAATCAACCGGTACAAAATTAATTTCTGCATCAGGTCATATCAATAAACCCGGCACTTACGAAATTGAATTAGGAATTCCTGTTGAGGAATTTATTTATAGCGAAGAATATTGCGGCGGAATTCGCAACGGTAAAAAAATGAAAGCTGTTGTGGCAGGTGGATCTTCTGTTCCAATTCTTCCAACCGAATTAATTTTAAAAACAGCTAAAGGCGAACCACGTTTAATGACCTACGAAAGCTTAGCTGATGGAGGTTTTCAAACCGGAACGATGTTAGGCTCGGGTGGATTTATTGTAATGGACGAAGATACCAGCATTGTAAAAAATCTTTTCACCTTCACTCGTTTTTATCATCACGAAAGTTGCGGACAATGTTCTCCTTGTCGCGAAGGAACAGGATGGATGGAAAAAATATTAAAAAAATTCTTGAACGGAACAGCCAACGAAAGTGATGTTGAATTACTTTGGGATATTCAAAGTAAGATCGAAGGAAAAACTATTTGTCCTTTAGGTGAAGCAGCAGCCTGGCCTGTTGCAGCAGCTATCCGTCATTTCAAACAAGAGTTTTTAGATATTGCTAAGAGCAAAAAATTTGTTGACGTAAGTCATTATAATCGTTTAAATAAAATTACTGCGTAATGAAAGTAACGATAGACGGAATAGAAATTGATGTACCAAAGGGAACAACCATCCTTCAAGCCGCGCGTATGATCGGTCCTGAAGTGGCGCCTCCTGCGATGTGTTATTATACCAAATTAAAAACTAGCGGAGGATATTGCAGAACTTGTATTGTAAAAGTAACGCAAGGCAGCACTGCTAATCCTAATCCAATGCCTAAGCCGGTTGCATCTTGCAGAACAGAAGTAATGGACGGAATGGTTGTACAAAATGTTACATCGCCCGATCTTTTGGAAGCGCGCAAAGGCGTTGTTGAATTTTTATTGATCAATCATCCTTTAGATTGCCCTGTGTGCGATCAAGCTGGTGAATGTAAATTACAAGATCTTGGTTACGAACACGGCTCTGCAAAAACACGTTACGAATTCAAACGTCGCGAATATGAGATGATCGACATTGGCGATAAGATAAAACTACACATGACACGTTGCATTTTATGTTACCGCTGTGTAAAAGTATGCGATCAAATAACTGATAATCGCGTTCATGGAGTTGTTCATCGCGGTGATGCTTCTGAAATTTCTACATACATCGCCAAAGCAATTGATAATGATTTTTCAGGAAATGTAATTGATGTTTGTCCGGTTGGCGCATTAACCGATAAAACTTTCCGTTTTAAACAACGTGTATGGTTCACTAAACCTGTTGATGCACATCGTAAATGCGATAAGTGTTCGGGTAAAACTCGTGTTTGGTTAAAAGGAGAAGAAGTTGTGCGTGTTACTTCGCGTATGGATCAATGGAACGAAGCAGAAGAATTTATTTGTAATTCGTGTCGCTACGATCACAAACGTACAAGTGATTGGGTAATTGAAGGACCAACTAAGATCAGCCGTCATAGTGTTATCTCACAAAATCATTATGAGCATTTGAACGAATTAAAATTACAAGTATTAAAACAGCAAAAAGCTTTAGGCTTTATGCCATTAGATAAACGTCCGTAAGTATGATCAGTTTTATAATATATAAATTCATTATGTGCGCTGTTGTGTTCGGCCTTTCATTAGGCGTTGCAGCATATGCTACATTATGGGAACGTAAATTTGCTGCTTTCTTGCAAGATCGTGTTGGTCCTGACAGAGCAGGTTGGCATGGAATTTTGCAACCGTTAGCGGATGGCGGAAAAATGTTCTTTAAAGAAGAGATCATTCCGAATTTATCTAATCGTTTCTTATTTGTTTTGGGTCCGAGTTTATTTATGATGACGGCCTTAATGACTGGGGCAGTTATTCCATGGGGCGCAGATTTTGTGATCGGTGGAAAAACGTACAGCGCACAAATTACTGACATTAACATTGGTGTACTTTATTTATTTGGCGTTGTTTCAGTTGGTGTTTATGGCATCATGATCGGCGGTTGGGCATCCAATAATAAATTCGCTTTACTAGGAGCTATTCGCGCATCGTCGCAAATGATCAGTTACGAAATTGCTATGGGAATTTCGGTGATCGCATTAGTAATTACCTCGGGCGGGACATTAAGCTTACGTGAAATTGTTGGGCAGCAAGATGCCGGCGTTTGTAATTTTGTTTGGCAACCTTTAGGATTTTTAATTTTCTTTATTTGTGCATTAGCAGAAACCAATCGCGCACCATTTGACCTACCGGAGTGCGAAAGCGAATTAGTTGGTGGATATCACACGGAATATTCATCCATGAAATTAGGATTGTTCTTGTTTGCAGAATACATCAACATGTTCATCTCTTCGGCAATTATGAGTGCGTTTTATTTTGGAGGATTTAATTTCCCATTTGCAGCCGAACTTTATAATGCCATGGGATTAGAAGCAGGATCATTTTGGATCACATTAATAGGCTTTGGCGCCTTCTTCACAAAAATATTCATGTTCATTTGTGTGTTCATGTGGGTACGTTGGACATTACCGCGTTTCCGTTATGATCAATTAATGAATTTAGGTTGGAAAATATTGATCCCACTTTCATTATTGAATTTGGCACTGACAGTGGTTGTAGAATATTTTAGAGGACATATACAATTTTAAGGATCTGAAAAAGGCATTTAATATAGTTGTAACAATAGGTAAGTCGCTGGAAACAGCGGAAATGGTTGGCGTATTAATTTTTGTAATTGTTGCAATACTAAAAGGAGAATAACATGGCAATTCAGTTAACAAATAGAAGCAAGGTAGTTTCAAATAAGGAAATGAGTTTTTCGGAAAAACTTTATTTGCCGGCAATTGTAAAGGGCATGCTCATTACATTTAGCCACTTATTCAAAAAAACTCCAACGGTAAGATATCCCGAGCAAAAAAGATCAAGAGCAGGAGTTTATCGCGGACAACATGTATTGAAGCGTGATGAGAATGGTGCAGAGCGTTGCACAGCTTGCGGAATGTGCGCAGTTGCTTGTCCGGCCGAAGCAATTACCATGGAAAATGGTGAACGCAAAAAAGGAGAAGAACATTTATATAGAGAAGAGAAATATGCAACGACATATGAGATAAATATGTTGCGTTGCATTTTTTGCGGTTTATGTGAAGAGGCTTGTCCTAAAGAAGCCATATTCTTAACCGATAGAATTGTAGATGCAGAATACGAACGCGATACATTTATTTACGGAAAAGATAAATTGGTTGAGAAAATTGACAAACGCATTGATGTAAGTATTCGCGAAACAAAAGAAGTTGCTGAGTTCAAAAAACTTCCCGGACTAAAACACAACGAATTATTTGACAGCAGTAAACAATTGAAAAAAGGAAAACATTAAAATCAGAATATGTTAGGATACACAATAACGCAATGGCTTTTCGGAATTCTTTCTTTCCTTGCGATCATGTTTGGATTAATGGTTGTGTTCAGTCGCAATCCTGTAAATAGTGTTTTATATTTAGTACTTACCTTCTTTTGTATTGCCGGACATTATTTATTAATGAATGCGCAATTTTTAGCCATTGTACATATTGTAGTTTATGCAGGGGCGATAATGGTTCTCTTCTTATTTATCATCATGCTCATGAATTTAAATGAGGATAGTGAACCGCAAAAAACATGGATCACTAAAATTATTGCCGCTGTAGCAGGAGGAATGATGTTATTTGTTTTGGTTGGTTCTTTAAAAGGTTCAGAGCAATTAGGATTAAGTACGTATGGCTCTTCACAAATTGGATTAGTAAAGAATTTAGGATTGGTTCTATTCAAAGACTTTTTATTTCCATTTGAAATTGCTTCCATATTATTATTAGCTGCATTAGTAGGGGTTATTTTACTAGGAAGAAAAGAACCTGTAATGGATAAAAAATTATAAGAACATGATAAACGGAATTTCAATAAACTATTATATACTATTAAGCGCCATTTTATTCATCATTGGCTCCATCGGAGTTATGGCACGCCGTAATTCGATCATTATTTTTATGTGTATTGAGTTAATGTTGAATGCGGTTAATTTATTATTGGTTGCATTTAGTACGTTGCATAATGATGCAAAAGGACAAGTATTTGTATTTTTTATTATGGCCGTTGCCGCTGCTGAAGTTGCGGTAGGCTTAGCTATTTTAAGTATGATCTACAGAAATGTAAAAAGTATTGACACGCATTTATTAAGTAATTTAAAGAATTAGTATGATCAAGTTAGTTGGTTTAGTACCACTTTTTCCTCTTATAGGTTTTTTAATAAACGGCTTCTTTGGAAAGAAGTTAAGAAAAGGTCTTTCCGGAGGAATTGCATGTTTGGCCATTTTAGCTTCGTTTATTTTATCGGTTGGCATTTTTATGGAGGCGCGTCATTTGCCTTCGCATTCGCAAATTGTAAATTTATTTTCGTGGATCAGTGCCGGGACTTTAGATATTCCTTTTGAATTTGTTGTTGATCCTCTTTCAACTTGGTTCTTACTTATTATTACGGGCATTGGTTTTTTAATTCACGTTTATTCTACGTCATACATGCACAATGATGAGGGCTTCTCGCGCTTCTTCACGTATTTGAATTTGTTCGTGTTCTTCATGTTGCTTTTAGTATTAGGAAATAATTTCCTCATCATGTTTGTTGGTTGGGAAGGCGTAGGACTATGTTCTTATTTATTAATTGGCTTTTGGTTCAAGAATACCGATTACAATAATGCAGCGCGAAAAGCTTTCATCATGAATCGCATTGGTGATCTAGGATTTTTATTAGGGATACTTTTAATTTTTGTAACCTTCGGCAGCACAAGCTTCGATCAGGTATTTTCAAAAGCAGGAACTGCAGAACATGGAACAATAACTGCTATCGCTTTATTATTATTTATTGGCGCCATGGGTAAATCGGCGCAAATTCCTTTGTACACATGGTTGCCGGATGCAATGGCCGGACCAACTCCTGTATCTGCACTCATCCACGCTGCAACCATGGTTACTGCCGGTGTTTATATGGTAACTCGTGCAAATGTATTTTATTCAATAAGCGAAACTGCGTCTGCTGTAGTTGCAGTAGTTGGAGTTGCAACAGCTTTATTTGCAGCAACCATTGGCTTATTTCAAAACGACATTAAAAAAATATTAGCGTACTCAACGGTTTCGCAATTAGGATTAATGTTCTTAGGATTAGGTGTTGGCGCGTACAGCTCTTCAGTTTTCCATGTAACCACTCATGCTTTCTTCAAAGCTTTATTATTCTTAGGCGCAGGTTCTGTAATTCATGCTATGGGCGGAGAACAAGATGTTCGCAAAATGGGTGGATTGAAAAAAGCATTACCAATTACATTTATGACCATGTTGTTGGGAACAATTGCGATCAGCGGTGTTCCGGGTTTCTCAGGATTTTTCTCTAAAGATGAAATACTCGCACATACATACGAACACAGTCCAACACTTTGGTTCTTTGGAATGCTAACCTCAATGCTCACCGCATTTTATATGTTCCGTTTAATGTTCTTAACCTTCTGGGGAAGTTTTAGAGGAACAAAAGAACAACATCATCATTTACATGAATCGCCAAAGGCAATGACATTCCCTTTAATTGTGCTTGCAGTTCTTTCTGTTATTGGTGGCGTAATTGGTCTTCCGCATTTCTGGGGCCAACATAATTTTATTGGCGAACATTTAGAGCCTTTGATCTTACGCAAAAATCCAAGCACACTTCCACACGATACAGAGTGGATGTTAATGGGAATTGCATCTTTAGCAGCGTTAGCTGTTATTTATGTAGCGTATATTATTTATCGTCAGCGCAACATCATTCCACTCAACGAGAATGATAAAATGCCGGCGCTACAAAAAGTTATTTACAATAAATATTATGTAGATGAAATTTACGATGCCATTATTAGAAAACCGGTGGATGCTATTTCAACTGTGTTCTACAAATTTGTTGACAAACAAATTATAGATGGTATTGTTGAAGGAGTTGGAACAACTGTAAAAGGAATTGGTAGTGTTGTTAGATTAGTGCAACAAGGCGATATTAGTTTTTACATCATTACGATGATGCTTGGCGTGATTGGTATTTTGTTATTTACATTTTTAATATAATTAATTAGAGAGATCTTATGTTAGCAGGTTTATTAATAGTATTTCCTTTAATTGCTGCCTTATTGGTATTTATGGCAAAGGGTAAAGGAGCGCGAAACCTGGCGTTAGGCTTTTCGATATTGCAATTTGCATTATCGTTAGTGGCTTTATTCCAGTTTAAACACAATCCAACCTCACATCATTTACTCTTGAATTGTACTTGGGTTAAGTCTTTGGGAATTAATTTCGCTGTTGGATTGGATGGATTTGCCATGCTGCTTGTATTGCTTACCACATTCTTAGTTCCGCTTATTATTGTTACCTCTTTTAAAAACACTTACGAAAAAGAAAATATATTTTACGGACTCATCCTATTAATGCAAATGGCATTGGTTGGTGTGTTCATGGCCAACGATGGATTTTTATTTTACGTGTTCTGGGAATTAGCACTCATCCCAATTTATTTTATTTGTTTAATGTGGGGCGGAGAGAATAGAGGAAAGATCACATTCAAATTCTTTGTTTACACATTACTTGGTTCCTTATTCATGTTAGTTGGTTTGGTGTATTTGTACAACAATTCAATGTCACTTGCCGGAACAAAATCATGGGCCATTCAAGATCTTATTAATTCGGGAAGAAGTTTAGGCGAAGGTCAGCAAAGTATTATTTTCTGGCTCATCTTTATTGCTTTCGCAATTAAAATGCCAATTTTCCCTTTCCACACATGGCAACCTGATACATATGTAACCGCACCAACGCAAGGAACCATGTTGCTCTCGGGCATAATGGCAAAAATGGGAACATTTGGGGTAATGAAATGGTTATTGCCAATTGTACCAATGGGAATTGAAAAATGGGGAGGCTTTGCAATTGGACTTTCCATCGTTGGTGTAATTTACGGTTCGTGTATTGCCATTGTACAAAAAGATTATAAACGTTTAATTGCATATTCTTCTTTTGCTCACGTTGGATTAATTGGTGCAGGAATTTTAACTGCCACCGCGCAAGGTTTACAAGGAGCAATGTTGCAAATGGTAGCACACGGTATAAACGCCGTTGGATTATTTTTGATCGCCGATATTTTATTACGTCACACCGGTACGCGCGATATTGATAAATTGGGAGGCATTAGAAGCATGAATGGAAACTTTGCGGTGTTGTTCTTAATTGTAATGTTAGGCGCCGTGGCCTTACCACTCACCAGCGGTTTCCCCGGAGAATTTTTATTGATCAATGGTGTTTTCCAATTTAGCGCAACCGCTGCTGCATTTGCGGGATTATCGGTAATTCTTGGCGCAGTATATATGTTGCGCAGTTATCAATCAATAATGTTGGGCGATAGAAAAGACAGCAACATTACATTTGGATCACTCGACGGAAGCGATAAAGCAGTTTTAATTATTATTTGTGCGGCCATTATTGCATTTGGAGTTTATCCAAAAGCGTTAACGGATATTACAGAGCCGGCAGTAAAAGCATTAATGCAAAATTTAAAGTAAGAACAGAATTTATTTATGAAAGGATTTTTAGTAATAAGTGCGTTAGGGGTTTTAGCCATGTTGGCCGAGGTATTTAAATTCAAAAGAATACTGTTGCCTTTAGTTGTACTTGGAATTTTAGCAGCGTACGCATTGAATTATATGGAGTGGGAACATCCGTACAGTATTTCCTATTTCCAAAACATGATCGCATTTGATAAAGTTGCTTTGGCATTTTCGGGCGTGATATTAATTACAACATTCTTCTGGTTCATCTTGGCAAATAACACATACGATAACGAACCACATATGGTTGATCATTATGCTTTGGTATTGTTTGCGGTTACCGGTGCCATTATGATGACCGCCTTTACCAACATGACCACGTTATTTATTGGTATTGAGATCATGAGTATTCCGCTTTACGTTTTAGCAGCCAGTAAAAAGAATAATATAAATAGTAACGAAGCAGGATTCAAATATCTTATCATGGGATCTTTTGCCAGCGCATTTTTATTATTTGGTATTGCTTTAATTTACGGCGCAACAGGTTCATTCGACCTCAACGAGATCCGCGCATACATTGCTTCTAATCCTGGCAACATGCCTTCGTTCTTTTACGCAGGTGTAATTATGATGTTGATCGCTATGTGTTTTAAAGTTTCTGCCGCACCATTTCATTTCTGGGCACCGGATGTATATCATGGTTCGCCAACAATTATTACGGCACTAATGAGCACGGTTGTAAAAACTGCTGCCTTTGCTGCATTCATGCGGTTGTTCATGATAGGATTTAATGGCGTTAACGAAACATGGACAGGAATTTTAGTAGTGGTGATCGCGCTCTCACTACTTATTTCAAACATTACAGCGGCCATGCAAAGCAACGTAAAACGTATGCTGGCGTATTCAAGTATTAGTCACGCTGCATTTATGTTGATGGTTATTTTGGCAAATGTTAGAACAAACTTATCTGTAAATGCAATTTTATATTACTCTTTAGCTTACTCTATTGGAAGCATCACTGCGTTTGGCGTGTTGAATGCCGTTACAAAATATGGCAACGAAAATTTTGAAGAATTTAACGGACTTGGAAAACGTAATCCTGTTTTAGCAGTGTGTATGACCATCGCCATGCTTTCATTGGCAGGAATTCCGATCACCGCAGGATTCTTTGCCAAATATTTTGTGTTTACCGCAATGATGACCACAACTTATAAATGGTTATTGATCTTAGCGGTATTAACTTCCGCCGTTGGAGTTTATTATTATTTCAAAGTGATCATTGCCATGTACTTTAAACCTGCAGCAAACGAAGAGCCTGTTGAAATTGACATGGGAAGTAAAATGGTTATTATATTAACTGCGCTTATTACAGTTATCATTGGAGTTGTTCCAAGTTATATTGCGGAAATGTTCTCGGTTTAATGGCACGCAGATGACGCGGCTCTTATATGATTTCCGCTGATCTCTGAACGGAATTCATTACAAGATCCGTGTTGATCATAAGCAATCCGCGTTATCCGCGTGCTATTGATCAAAACATCTTCTCAAAACTATCTTGCTGTTTTAAAAGTAAACGCGCACCATTTTCCGTGATCAACATTTCATCTTCCAATCTAATTCCAAATTCGCCTTTAATGTAAATGCCGGGTTCATTGCTGAACATATTTCCTGTTTTTAAAATATGTTTATTTCCTCCAACTAAATAATGCCATTCGTGTCCGGCCATTCCAATGCCGTGTCCTAAACGATGCGAAAAAAATTTATAACCCGGACCATAACCTGCATCAATAATTACTTGACGCGCTGCCGCATCAACTGTCCAGGCTTCTACTCCCGGCTTTGCAGCTTTTAATCCCGCATCTTGTGCTTTGCGTACAAACTCTAAATTCTTTTTCATTTTATCACTAGGTTTTCCAAAACACCACATGCGCGTGATATCACTTTCGTATCCTTCAACACTGCAACCTCCATCCATTAATACAACATCTCCTTCTTTCAATTTTACTTCGTTCACTGTACCATGTGGTAATGCGCTCGATTCTCCAAATAAAACCAAAGCGCCGCCACCAACACCAAAATCAGCATGCAAACGCGTAATGATCTGTCCGTATTCCGCTTGCGTCATTCCAACCTTTAATTCTTTTACCGCGGCCTTAAAAACTTCGGCTGTCATTTCATTTGCAATTTGCATCAAGTCAATTTCTGTTTGCGTTTTAATACTTCTGCAACCAGCCGTAACGGGATCTGCACTTACAATTATTAATTCGGGAATTATTTTTCGAATATTTTCGGTGACAAAATAACGCGTGGTCTCTTCAATGCCAATTGTGCTTGCATTTAAATGAAGATCTTTGAGTACAGTTTTTATTAATTCGTACGGACTCTCATTTTCTTCCCAACAAAAAACATTTGCATTTCCGGTTTGTTCTTTGGCGCGACTCTCTTCAAACTTTGGAGAAATATAAAATATATCTTTTAATGTTAATACCATCGCAAATAATCTTTCCGATCGTCCCCACTTTACGCTCGAAAAATATTCCAACGAAGTTCCTCCTTCCATCAACACAGCATCTATTTTATTTTGTTCCATTAACTCACGAGCCTTTGCAATTCTGGTCGCACGTTCTTCAGAAGTGATGGGTTTAACACGCACCTTAAGTGACGAAACTATTGTTGGGTCAATAGTATTGACCGCTGAGCCTGTCGAAGTGCCGTGATCATCCGTATGCGAACACGAAATAAGTGGCGACAAAGCAATTAAACTTCCCGCCGCGCCGCTGGTGCGAATAAAATTTCTTCTGTTCATAATTTATCTTTATATGTTATTACAATCGGGTCCCAATCACCAAAATATCATCAACCTGTTCTAAATTACCTTTCCAGTCTTCAATTGCTTGATCGAGCAATTCGCCTTGTTCTTCCATTGGCAAGTGCTGAATTTGTAACAATAAATTTCTGAAAGCACTGTATTTGTATTTTTTCCCCAGAGGCCCGCCAAACTGATCGGCAAAACCGTCGGAGAAAACGTAAATAGTATCGCCTACTTGTAATGGGATACTGTGATTGGTGAATTTTTTATTCTCGCCTTTTTTCAAGTTGCCAATTGGAAATTTATCGCCTTTAATTTCGATGAATTCTCCATTCCTGATCATCCAAAATGGATTGAATGCACCGGCGTATTCCATCATATTCGTTCTTCTGTTGAATGCGCATAAGGAAAGGTCCATTCCATCTTTTACAGAATTATCTTCGCTGTTAGATTGACGCAAGGTATCGCTTACACTTTTATTTAAGGCATCTAAAATTTCGGAAGGCTTTGTTAAACCTTGTTCAGCTACAATTTGATCAATGGCGTTATGACCCACAATACTCATAAAGGCTCCGGGAACGCCATGTCCTGTACAATCAACCGCAGCAAATAAGATCTGATCTTTTTTATCCTGCAACCAATAAAAATCGCCGCTTACAATGTCTTTTGGTTTAAACAAGATAAACGTTTTTGGTAAATACGTTTTTACATAGTCATTCGGTGGTAAGATCGCGTCTTGAATTCGTTTTGCATAACGGATACTTGCAGTGATATCTTTATTTTTTTCATCTAATTCAATATTCTTTTCCACAACTTCCGCCGTACGCTCCCTTACTTTTTCTTCCAATATTTTTTTCTCGATAATTAAACTTCGCTCTCTTATCTTAATGTAAGCGAAAACAATGATCAAGCCGCTCACTGTGATCAATACATAGAACCACCAAGTTTTCCAAAATGGGGGAGTTATAAAGAAACTAAAACTCATGGGTTCTTTACTACAAACGCCGGCGCTATTGCAAGCCATAACCCGAAACGTATAATGTCCGGCAGGTAAATTAGAATAGGTCTCGAAATTTTGTTTGGTTGAGGCTCTCCAGTTCTCATCAATACCTTCGAGTTTAATAAGGTATTTTACTTCATCAGGATTAGATAATGAGATACCGATAAAATCGAAACGCAGGGAATTATCTTTGTACGAAAGCTTCAGGTTATTAGTGAGCTCTGTTTCTTTCGTATTTATTTTTAATCCAGTTATTTGAAGTGATGGTTCGATCGAAACAGGGCTGTCATATTTTGGAGAATATTTAAAAACTCCGTTTACGGTACCAAACCATAAATTTCCTTCATCATCTTTATAACTAGATTCCGGTTTTGTTTCTATTCCCGTAAAACCATCGTTCTTTGAATAGGAAAGAAAAGTATTTGTGGCGCCATTAAATTTGCTAAGCCCTTTGTTCGTTCCTAACCAAACATTATCTTTATCATCAACGGTAATTAGTGTTACGAAATCCGAGATCAAACCGTCGGCTGTTTTGTATTTCTTGAATTTTAAACCGTCATATACAAAAGCGCCTCCCCCTTCCGTTCCAACCCAAATATTTCCTTTTTTATCTTCTGCAATGGAAGTGATGCTGTTAAAGGTCAATCCTTGTTCAGCATTTAATATCTTATAAGTGCTCCCGTTAAAAAGAGTGATACCTTTTTGTTTTGTTCCTATCCAAATAGTTCCTTTTGAATCTTGAAATAAACTCGTAACATCGTTATCACTCAAACCATCAATGGTTCGAATGTGGTTTACTGCTCCGGAATTAATATCGTATGTGGCAATACCATTAACGGTGCCAACCCAAAGTTTATTTTTTTTGTCAACCATTAAGCAGTTCACAAAATCATTTACTAATTCGTTGAGCGATGGAATTACCTCAAATTTATTTTTTCCAATTTCAAACTTGGCAACTTTTCCTCCCCAGGTGCCTATCCATAAATTCTGATCTTTATCGGCGCATATAGAACGAACGCTTTTACTTTGTACGCCATCAATGATAGAGATGTTTTGAAATGCCTTTTCAACTACTGTTTCTTTTGGATCGTAAATGCTAATACCTTCATTGGTGCCGAACCAAAATTTTCCTGTCTTATCTTGACAAATGCTCCATACCTGATCATTGATCAAACCATCTTTTTTTGTGAACGAAACAAATTTCTCACCTTTAAAAACCTGAACACCTTCACCAGAAGTTCCCAATAAAATATTTCCTTCTCGGTCTTCGGCAATACATTTTATTTTATTGATCATTAATCCGTTCGCGGTAGAGAACAAGATCAAACGTTTAGTTGAGGGATCATATTTATAAACACCAATATTCAAAACCGATGCCCAGATATTCTTCTGAGTATCTTGATAGATGTTGTACACAAAATTATTCTGTACAACATTCTTTTGATCAATAATGGTTGTAAATTGTTTGTTGCCGGCGTTGTAATTGTACAAAGATCCGTTCACCGTTCCGATCAAAAAATTTTCATCATCATCTTTTATAAAGGAAGTAATTTGTCCGAAAGGAACTCCCTCGGGCTTGAAGAATTCAAATTTGTTGGTTGATGCATCCAAATATTTTATGCCTACATCAGTTAAGAAATACATGTTACCGCTTTTATCCTCAATAGCAGAGAATACGTATTGGCTCAGTCCCTCTTTACTGGTGTACGCTTTGTATGTAGAAGTTTCCGGATCAAGAACTATGGCGCCAAATTGAGCCGTACATATCCAGATGTTTCCTTTTTTATCCTCATACAACGAATAGATCTTTTTATCTTTAGGCAGAGCTTCGGATGTAATGGCGATAAAGGGTTTTCCATTATCCTTGAGCGAGATCGAAGGGTCGTACTTGGTCAACATTCCATTCTCGTGGCCCATCCAAACATTTCCTTTAGCATCTAATAATAATGCGCTCACATTATTATTGGCCAAACCATTTTCGGTAGTGTAAGTAATAAAATTCTTTCCGTCGAAATGCGAAACACCGCTTTCGGTAGCCATCCAAAAATAGCCCTTTCGATCTTGAAGGATAGCGGCTACATTAGATTGCGCTAAACCATCTTGCACACCGTAATTAGTAAATGGATAGGTTTGTGAACTAAGAAAAACAGGAAATAGAAAAATAAGTAATTGTATAGTTCTTTTATAAAGCTTCATATACAATTCACTAGTTTATTTTTTCATAAAAAAGAAAGTGCCGTTCTCATCTTCCAGATCTTTGATCTTACCAAATTTTGGTGCTTGATTACCTCCCGCAGAAACTGCCGAAATAACTTTTTTAGCTACTTTATCAATGGAGATACAAGCGTCTTTATTGTTTATCAATGTGCTGGCAAACGTTTTTGTGAATTGAGAATTATCTGAAGCTAACTCATACCCTGCGGAAGTTAATACTTGTGCCGACTTTGAAGTTAACAATTCTGTTTTCTCGCAACGCGGATCACCCTCAACGCCACGCATTGCCAATAAAAATGTTGCGCCCGATTCACAGGCGTCGGTAATTACCAACGTGTGTTTTAGTTTGTTACTGTAAGATTGCATGGCGGCTTTTAAATTGTTGATGCCAAAATAACTGAACTCATCATCAGATTTAGCGTCAACCGGAACCCAATAACCGGTGGGACTCACATATTTTCCATGTCCAGCATACCAAATTAAAAGCGATTGAATATTATTGTTCTTAACGTAATCACGTAATTCAATGGAAAAGAATTTCTCCATCTCCTGCTTGGTCATATCTTTTTTATGAAGGATCTTATTGAATTTATAATTAGCCAAAGCCGCTTTCATCATTGTAACATCTTTTGCCGGACCTTCTAAACTTGCGAAGGATTGATATTTACTGTTCTCAATAAAAACTACCCAGGTATTTCCCATTGGGTTATTTGTTCCTGCGTCGGTGCCGCTACGATTCAACGTATAATTCTGAATATTAACGTTACCATGAATATCGGTCACAGTAATGCTGATCTTATTTTTATTTGCAACTGAGATCTGAGCACTAAAATTAGGATTAAGTTGAGTGTTAGAGAACGATGCCTGAATACCTTCAACAACAACAGACTCAATTAAGCTCTCGTCTTTGATGCTTCCCTGTATATACATTTCGGCACCGGTGGTCTCCATAAAAATTTCATTGTCAGACGAGGCGGCCGGTGTTTCAACAGCAATAATAGGTTTGTTGGATTCTGTTTTTTCTAATTTAAAAACAGAATTTTTTATGTTATCGTAAACATCGGTTGCTAAAACAACCAATTCATTTACTTTTGTTAAGCCTGTAATTATAACGGTGAAAGTAGGATTCAAAGCATCTTTATCGAATTGGGCAACAAGGTTATTGATGGTAATAGATCTGATCCCGCTCTCGTCCTTCACTACACCTTTCAGAACTAAAGTGTCTTTATCTGTTCCTATTTTTATGGAACCCTTCTCAACTTTAGGAGAAGTAATTTCGATCTCGGGTTTATTAGATTCACGACTCAGCTCAAAAACTTTCTTTTTCGACTCTTTTACCAAAGCTTCCATTTTAGAATTCCCTTCAGTGAGAGTTGCGATCTTATTATAATCGGAAACAGCCTGTTTGTAATTTTGGAACTGTTCTGCAGCAGCAGCGCGAGCAAAATACGCATCGATATCTTTATCATCCAGTTTTAATGACTGAGAATAATCATTAACGGCATTTTGAAACTGACCCAGCTTTACATATATGTGTCCCCTTAACTTGTAATTGGGAATGGTTGGGTTTGCAATAATAACTTTTGTGATATCATTTAAAGCATTTTGAAAATCATTATTTGCAACATACACCTTTGCGCGTGCACAAAATACATCTACGTTGTTCGGATCTTTTGTCAAAGCGGTTTCGCAAACGGTTAAGGCTTCAGGAACTTTATTTTGCTTAATTAATACTAAAGCTAATCCAACATAGGACGGAATAAATTTAGACATGAAGAATTTAGATTGTTTGTATTCTTTTGTAGCTTCTACATATTTACCCAGGCTGTCGTACATTACCGCATGATTGTAAAAGCTCTGGGCCGTTTCCTTTACGCTAAGATCCATTTCTGCTACCGTTAAACCATATGCGAAATCTTTTGTTTTGTGGATCACCTCAATTTCCAGATCAATTACTTCCTTGTAACTCTTATCTCTTTCCAAAGCTTTCCTAAAAAATTGATCGGCATCCTTGTAGTTAAGTAAGGCCATGGATAGGCGACCGGCGTTGTAATACAGTTCTTTGTCCTTTGGTGAGAAAACGAGCAATTTTTTAAAGTCTTCAAGCGCTTCAGTTTTTTTACCTTCCTTTTCATAAAGTGCGGCGCGCGCCAGATATGCCTTCTCATAGTTCGGATCCATTCCAATGGCTTTAGAATAATTTTCTATGGCATCTTTTACATTACCGGCCTCTTGAAATTTTTCGGCCGCACTGAAATATTTTTTAGCACTTTGAGAAAATGCCAAAACCGGCAACAACAATAAGGCTAAAACAATTGACAAATACCTCATTTTACTTTTGTAGTTTAATTTGAAAAGGTTAGACTAACAAAAATACACAATTCCTCCATTTATTTTTCTATTTCGCTTATTTTTCAACATGTGATCATAAAATATCATATAAATACCTGCCATCTGCGTTCCATTTGGTCCGTTCATTATACCTTTGGGATATGAAACCCGATATCGATACTAAAGAACGCATTGAACACATGATCAAAACGTTTTATGCTTCGCTTCTTACAAACGAAGACATAAAACCCGTATTTGCCAATACCGATTTTGTAAAACACATGCCGCACATGGTTGCGTTTTGGAGTTTTGTATTGTTAGATGAAGCAGGGTATACTACAAATGTATTTGATAAGCATGTAAATCTCCCAATAAAAAAAGAACACTTTGCCATTTGGTTAAAACACTTTGAAGAGAATATTAAAAACCAATTTTCGGGCCCTAAGGCAGATCTTGCCATTCAAAGAGCCCAATTGATAGCGTATACTTTTGAAAATAAGTTAAAAGCTATGGACAAACTAGATTAAAACCCCTTTGTTAATAATAGGTAATGCTTTAACGCATCTTGTTTTTTGCTTTTAAATACATTTGAGCATGAAAATATTAAAAACAGGAATTACCGTTCTATCAGTATACTTTATGTTGCAAGGATGTGTTGCGCATCGCATACATGATGAGGTAAAAGCTAATTTAGAAAGTTGTAAAACAGAATTAGCCGAGAATAAAAAGGCAAAAATTGATGCCGAGACCAAACTCAACGAGATGAGAGAGCAATTCACCAAGGACCAAAAAGCCCTTGATGGATTAAAAAGAGATACTTCTATAATTGGAAGCAATTACCGCAACCTTACCCAAAAATACGATAAGCTGGATGTGTTAAATAATCAGTTGATGGATCGTTTGAACAAACTTTTGGTGATGGGCGAAAAGGACAATGCTAAGCTTAGCGGCGACCTTCAAATGACCCAGGAACAATTGTTAAAAAAGCAAGATGAGCTCAAATTATTGGAGGCAAAACTCATTATTCAGAAGAAAGAATTGGATGAATTATCGGTCCAATTGAAGGCAAGGGAAGCGAGGGTAAATGAACTCGAAAGCATTTTAAAACAAAAAGATCAAGCTGCGGCCGACCTAAAAAAGAAGCTTCAAGATGCACTTTTGGGATTTGAAGGCAAGGGTTTAACAATTACCCAAAAGAACGGAAAGATATATGTGAGCATGGATGAGAGCTTACTTTTTGCCAGCGGCAAAACCAATGTTCAGCCAAAAGGGGTAGAAGCCCTAAAAAATGTGGCCAAAGTTTTGGAACAAAATCCTGATATTAATGTGTTGGTTGAGGGGCATACCGATGATGTTCCGATGGCCGGGGCAGGAGAAATTAAGGACAATTGGGACCTAAGTGTGATGCGTGCAACCTCGGTTACAAAGATAATGTTGACCAGTGCCAAGATAGATTCGAAACGAATTACTGCCGCCGGGCGGGGAGAATTCTTCCCTTTAGACCCTGCCAAAACGCCGGAGGCAAGAAAGAAAAATCGCCGGACCGAGATCATTTTAACACCTAAGTTGGATGAGCTTTTGAAGGTTTTGGGAGACAATTAAAAACAAGGTATATGGGATTTGTTTCAGAATTTAAGTCGTTTGCCATGCGGGGCAATGTTGTGGATCTTGCCATTGGGGTTGTTATTGGTGGAGCATTTGGAAAGATCGTTGGATCATTAGTTGATGATATTATAACACCCGCCGTACTTACTCCAGCGCTAAAGGCAGCCAACCTCTCAAATCTCTCTGATCTTGTAATTCCGGGCACTGCAATTAAATACGGAAATTTTGTATCCACGCTACTTTCCTTTACCATCGTGGCTTTCACGCTGTTTCTTATTGTAAAAGCAATAAATTCAGCTAAAAAGAAGCAGGAAGCCGCGCCCGTAGCGGATCCCGGGCCATCTACCCAAGAGAAACTGCTCATGGAGATCAGAGATGCCCTCAAAAAGTAGGTCTTTGGTCAAAATTTAACTTTTCATTCCTTCCATTTTTAACAACTGATGTTAACTAATCAATTATAAAATTGATAATCAATAACTTATTGTTTTTAAACGAGAGTTAAACGATATTTAAACAGCATTTAATGACTATTTAAATGATTGTACCTTAGAGGTTAAACGAAGTCCTTTTTTATAATTTTTCGTTTAAACGCAACCTTCTTTAAGTAATTTCAGTTAAAGAGTTGTATTCCAACATAATTTTCATAATTTTACCAAACTTATCAACAACTAATTAACTTTTTGTATGAAAAAACTAAGCGCAGAGGAATTTTCTCAGCTTTCAGTTAAAGGAAAGGGACGAAGTTCAGCCGTATTTAATTCGTTGATCAATTTGCAAGAGGGAGAAGGATTATTAATAGAACAAAAGGACTGGAACCGCAAAGCCGCGCCCAGTGCGCTTGTTCGCTACATCGAAAAAAAATATCAAATGAAATTTTCTTTCGGTGCCCTGGAGAATGGCTCCGGCTGGGCTGTTCAGCGCCTCAATGAAATAAAGAAAGAGATAAAGAAAACAGAGAAGGTGCAAGTGGAGCAACCTAAAATGAATACCGAGCGCTTGGAGATGAAATCGGAATTAACCTTGTTCTACTTAGGAAGAATATCTATGAATAAGATAGAGCGTATTGAGGATACAATAAAAGCAGCGATGATACATTTCTGGAAGTCGGATAAGAAAATGCTTCAGGAGATATTCTATGAGATAATAGAGGGCCTTTCGCAGCAAGGACATATTATTACCGAAGGTGACAAGACCTATTTACCTTTAAAGAAGACCTTATAAATTTTTAATCACAAAAAAAGCCCTGACGGTAACCGTCGGGGTTTTTGTTTTTACAACAATGTGCTTGGGAAAAAACCAACATGTCGCCCCTAAAGGGGCTTTTGTTTTTTTATTAATTATTCCCTACCAATATGCCGCTCCTACGGAGCTGTTTTTTTCAAGTCCCGAAGGAGTGGCATATCGGGGGAGAAAAAAACAAAATGTTGATTCCCCAGCACAGTAATACTTAGAGTTCTTTAGGGACTACATAATTGGGGAAGTTAAAATTAAGCTGACTTTCCAGTCCCGTAGGGACGACATGTTGGTTTAACAATAAAAAACCCCGGCTGAACCAGGGCTTTTTGTTTTAAGGCATTTTAGTTATTTACTAAGAGCTTGAATCCTTTTCCGTGAATGTTGATGATCTCCACTTTACTGTCATCTCTTAGGTATTTACGAAGTTTTGCTATATAAACATCCATACTTCTTCCATTGAAATAATTGTCATCTTGCCAAATAGATTTTAAGGCAAAGCTACGATCCAGCACATCGTTCTTATGAACGCAAAGCAAGCGTAATAGCTGACTTTCTTTAGTTGTTAATTTTTGTTCGTTAACCCCAATTTGCAATAATTGCTTTTCGGAGTTAAAATTATAATTACCCACTTTAAAGTTCACCTCATCGCTATCGGTTGAACGGGCTTTACTGCTTCTTCTTAAAACAGCGTTAACACGTGCCAACAATTCTTCCATGCTAAAAGGTTTTGTGATATAATCATCGGCCCCGGCATTGAAACCCTCAATGGTATCTTCTTTCATGCTTTTAGCTGTTAAAAAGATAATTGGGGTATGCTTATCGCTTAAGCGAATATCCTTGGCTAAACTTAAACCATCTTTAATAGGCATCATCACGTCCAATAATAATAGATCGTACGTTCCCTTGAAAAAGAACTCCGAACCCTTCTGTCCATCTTCTGCCAATTTTGTTTCAAATCCTTTCGCGTCCAAATATTCTTGCAATAAGGGTCCTAAACTTGGATCGTCCTCTACAAGCAATATTTTAGTTTTAACATTTTCCATTTTTCCTGTTTGTTAAATAATAATTAAAGATAAGCAGAAAATGTGCCAGATTTTAACATTTAACAAATATTTTCAAATGACTTATTGAGGGGGGCTTATTGACGGTCGAATGGGATGGTGATGATAAAGGTACTTCCTTTTCCGAGTTCACTTTGAACTTCCACCACGCCACCGTGTTTTTCAACAACTGCCAAAACGTATGAAAGTCCCAACCCGAAGCCTTTAACATTATGAACATTCCCGGTTGGGACCCTATAAAACTTATCGAAGATCTTACGTTGGTTCTCTTTACTAATTCCTATACCGTTATCCTTCACCGAAATTTTGATGGCATTCTCGGTATTTTCGGTCTTAACACTTATTTCCGGTACACCTTGGGTATATTTTATGGCATTATCAATAAGATTGAACACAATATTGGTCAAATGCACTCGATCGGCCACAATTTTGAACTTTTGGGCCATTAAAGAAGTATTAATTACTCCGCCTCTTTGACTAATGAGCAGTTGAGTATTATTAATTGCAGTATTTATGATCTCGTGAATATCTATTTCGGTAAGCTTTAATTTGAATTCGCCTTTATCTAAAATAGAAGTTTGAAGAATGCTTTCAACTAGTACACTTAAGCGTTTGTTCTCGTCGCGTATCATTCGCAAATAACGTGTTTGCTTATCGGGTGTTTGACTAATAGAAGAATCGCTCAACATTTCGCTTGCAAGAGATATTGTACTTATAGGCGTTTTAAATTCATGCGTCATATTACTTATGAAATCATTCTTAATGGTAGAAAGTTTCTTTTGTTTAAGATTAGAGGCTAAAATAAAGTAGAAAGAGAAGATGAAAATAATAATAACCATTGCAGATGTTATCAATAAGGGATAGATCTCTTTAAATATGTATTTGTTTTGATCAGGAAAATTCACAATAAGATAATTTTGATCTGTAAAACTGATATTGGGAGAAAGCGATATCTTATAATGCCCTAACGAATCACTATCCATTTCGGCAAACTGAAGTTTGTTGGAATTGCTGCTGCCCGGAAAAAGATCGGTAACGTAGAATTTATATTTAGCACTTATACCTTTATGATTCAGTTCAAATTTTAGTAACGAATCAATAACCACAGTATCAATTCGCTGTTTATAATTATTATAGGCATCAAACGATTCTTCTGATTTAAAAAAATCGGCACCAAGTTTGGAAGCATTTTTTAGATCATTGAATTCTGCGGTAAGATCACTTTTAGAAAGCTTTGCTTTATTTAAGAATTCGGCGAAGTACGGGTTAGAATAATCCATAGAATCACGAACAATGTCTTTTGAAACGAATCGTGTACTCTTGTGCCCATTGCTATCAACGGTAAGCTCTTCGATAAAGCGAAAATTCCTGCTACCATCGTTCATTCCCTTTACTTGCTTTTTTATTCGGATGCTCTTATAACTTAAGTTGGGATCAAGTCGTTCGAGACCTTGCTTGGTTAGATTGAGAGCCTCATTTACTTTTTGCTTGAATACTTCTTCTTTTACATTATAATCGGTGCTTATCCAATATACCTGTACAATGATAAGTGTAGCCATAGCCACGCAGAATAAAGCGGTGATAAAGATAAGATGCTTACGCGTCATTTACCTTCAAAGGTAACAGATTAAATGTGTTGGCTTAACTAAAAATTCTTAAAATGATGAGGTGATCTTGCTACGCAGTCTGGTTACGGCCTCATCAGCCGGTGCAATGGTTTCGTAGGCGTACTTAAGATTATCTTTATCCGCAAGAACATCGCTCATGATGCCGGAAATGGTGGTCATGTCGTTCAATACAAACTGTGCTTCTTTACTTAAGTTCGCTTGTCCTAATAATACAATGATATTATCTAAGGTTTCTTTGTGACGAATGATAGCTTTTACAATTCCTTCCGACGGTGTTTTTTTTGCAATTTGACATGAGGTATAAAAACCTTCTACCCAAACGCCTGCAATAATAAGTGCGGAGGTAGCGGGACGTTTATTTGATTTCAATATCTCGTCGGCTTGACGGAATGCTAAGGTGATAATTTGTAAAGTAGAATCTTTATTATC
Source organism: Sphingobacteriaceae bacterium (assembly GCA_023251775.1). GTDB lineage: Bacteria > Bacteroidota > Bacteroidia > B-17B0 > Aurantibacillaceae > Aurantibacillus. The sequence continues at coordinate 23,358 of JAHEYC010000039.1, forward strand.
ACGTTGCGATTCCATGCGATCGAACATACTTTGATCGAACGCTTTATTGACACCTAATTTTTGCGAAAGGGAATTTACACATTTTAAAAACAGAATGCTTTCTTGTGTTTGATCAAAAACTCCTGCAACGCTAAGGTCTGATCCGTAAACACCAAGATTCAATGCAATGTATAATTCGGTATTATAATTTTTTACGTTACTTGGTTCGTTAAGAATTTGTGTATCGTACTCTAATTTATTTTCGGCAACCAATTTCAATATCTCACCTCTGTCGGGTAAAGAATTAAAAACATGCTCTGCAGTTTTTTTTGTTTTTTCAACTGCAATAGCAACCTTAGCACTATCTACAATATCGTCGGTGTGTAAAGTATCGTCTTGTTTCTCGCCATTTTTGCAGAAAGAAAACCCTAAAAGGAGAGATAAGATCAATATGGCGTTTAAGTAGAGCCTCATAAATGGTTGTTATACAAAGGTAATCAATTTTTTACTTTTTTTACACCTTTGTCGTAGTTTATTCGGCTAATTTCTTTCCCGCTTTTGTCGTAGAAAACCCACTCTCCGTGGGCTACGCTCTGAACTTTGCCTTTTCGCGAGTCTTTTATGATGATATAATTGGTACTGCTTTGAAGTTTTGAATTTGTATAATAACTCAAGCTACTTCCGCTTAATTTTCCTTCTTTAAAATGCTGAATTCTATTTATTCCTCCGGTTTCATAAAAATATTTCCATTCTCCTTGTTGATGTCCTTTGCGATATTTCCCTTTTGTATCTACAAAACTTCCTTTTTCAAACCATTGTGTGTACGAACCATGTTTGATGCCATTCACATAACTACTTTCTTCACGTGGCGATCCGCTCTCGAACCAATACATCCACTTTCCATTCTTTTTTCCTTTGCTGTTATACTTTCCATTGTAATTTAATTTCTCATTGGGATACCAGCCTGTCCACTCACCGGTAATTAAACCGGCTGTAAAACTTCCTTGATCTTTTTTAGAACCATTATCCCACCAACTGTACCACAAACCTTCTTCTTTTCCATTTAAAAAATTTCCTTCTTGTAATTTTTTTCCATTCTCGAACCAAGTGGTCCATGTGCTATCCTTTACATCATTTTTATAATTTCCTCTGCGCCATTGTTCTCCTCCGCGATAATAATACAACCATGTTCCTGTTTTTTTATCGTTCACAAAATTTCCTTCATTTTCTATTTTACCATTGTTGTAATAATACGTCCATTTGCCATCACGTAAATTATCGGTAAAGCTTCCTGTCATTTCCGGTTTACCATCTTGGGAATTAAATTTCCAGACACCATTTTTTTTATTGTTCACAAAATTTCCTTCGCTTTTTAATTTGTGATTTGCGTAATAACTCGAGTAATAACCATTCAACATACCATTTTCATAAACGGCTTCGTAATCTAATTCTCCATTAGGATGAAAAAAGCGCCATTGTCCGTCTTGCGAACCACCCTTGTATTTTCCCATGGCTTTTATGATGCCATTATCATACGTTGCGGTAATACTTCCATTTCCTGCGCTCACTAATTGATTTCCTTTTGGATCCCACAAATTGTACAAGTACATCACACTATCTTTAAATTCTTTATCGCATTTAGGTGTATTGTTGGGATATACTTCTGTCCAATGTCCGCATGGTTGGCCTTTACAATAATCCTCTGTGCCGCGCATCTTACCATCTTTGTAATATAAAAAAACACGACCTTCTTTTTTATCGCCTTCAAACATGCCATTGCTTTCCATTTGCCCGTTATCGTAGTAGTACGTCCACGCGCCTTCTTTTTTTCCGTTCACAAAATTCTCAATGCTTTTTTTCATACCGTTCTCGTAAAATGCGGTCCATGTACTATCGGGAAGATCATTGGTGAATTTAATGATCTGTGCTATTTGTCCATTCTTATAACGATACGTATTTGTTCCCCATTTTTTTCCGCGCACATAATGTTCAATGGCTTTTACATCGCCATCTTCGTAATACAAACACCAAGTGCTATCTTCTTTGCCGTAATTATAAAATCCTTTTCGATTTATTTTTCCGTTCTTATAATATTCGTAAAAAGCACCATGTGGCATGCCTTTATAAAAATCTGTTTCCGATTTTAATTGGGTTTGTTCGTTATCGTAATATTCTTTTTTTAGTTGCGAAAAAGCAACCGAAGAGATAAAAATAAAAACTAAAAGTAGCGACCTTTGCATGCCTAAAATTAAAAGAGAATAATGCGCTAATAAGGAATGGTTACAAATGTTGTGAACAAAGAGAAGTTATTTAACAGCCTTTTTAGCCACTAATTTCACTAATTTACTCAAAAGCTTGCGTACAGATTGGTGCAATATATTACACAATTGGTGATTAGAGAAAATTAGTGCAATTAGTGGCTAAATAAAAAAAGGCGCGTTAGCGCCCGTTTAAAAAATCATATTTGATCATAAGCGATCCGCGTTATCCGCGTGCCATTGGATCATTAGTTATTCTTAAAAAAATCATCGTAACTCACTTCTTTTGTGTTGAGTGAGCAGGTTGATTTAATTAATTCAAGAACTTTGCGCGTGTACATGTTCTCGTAGATCTTTTGCGCTTCTTTTTCTTTGCTTAACAAGCTTGCTGCAATTTTATTTATCTCTTCTTCGTTGGCTTGTTGTCCGTATTTTGCATACTCCGAACGAATATAACCTTTTGCTTCTTGGGCAGCTTCTTCGTTACTAACGGTAATGCTATTATCTTTTATGATCCTGTTCTCAATTAATTTCCATTGCATCGATTTAGCATACAAAGGATATTCTTTTTCCAATTGATCTTCGCTCAATGGTTTTTCGTTAACGGCCAATAACCAACGTTTTAAAAATGCATCTGGTAAACCAATTCCTAATTTGTCCACTAAAGTTTTTTCTATTTCGGCTTGTAAAAATCTGTCGGCGTCCACTTGGAACATCAAACCTAATTCGTGTTTTACTTTGGCGCGAAATTCATCTTCGGTGCTTACAATACCAGGACCGTAAATTTTATCAAATAATTCTTGATCCAAAGCGGCGTCATCTAAACGTGCGATATTTTTTACGGTTAATTGTAAATTAGCGTTAAATGTTTCGGCAGCATCTTTCTCAATTCCTAACGATACACTTTTATCCAATGCTGTTTCGTAAAGATCGTTCACGTTCAATACGATCTTATCTTCTTTTTTAGCACCGATCAATTTTGCTTTTCCTGCTTCGTTCTTCAAACGATCTAATCCTACGCTTGTGCTTTTGTAAACACCACCCGCTTTAATAGCGCCTGTTTCATCTAATTCGTTGATATCAACAAATACTACATCTTTATCGCCTGCAACATCGGGATTAATTGGTTTGCCATAATTACGACGTACATCTTTAATGTATTTTTCTACCAAATCATCATCGATCTTTACAGTTTTATAATTGAAACTTGTTTTGTTATCCAATGTTACATTGAACTGAGGAGCTAAACCAATTTCATAAATGAATTCAAAATCGGTTTGTTTCTCAAAATCAACGGGTTTATCTTGTTTTGGCATTGGATTACCAAGGATCTCTAATTTATTTTCTTCAATGAACTTATAAATAGAATCGTTCAATAATTTATTGATCTCATCCACCATGATCTGAGTACCGTATTGTTTTTTGATCATGCCTTCGGGAACTTTACCCGGACGAAACCCCGGCATTGAAGCTTGTTTTTGAACTTTTTTAATTCCTTCTTTAATTTTCGATTCGTAATCGGCAGGACCAACTTTAATTGTTATCTCAGCGTTCAAATTATCGATCTCTTTCTTGGTGATGTTCATCATTTTGATTTTAATTGGGCAGCAAAAATAGGTATTTTTTTACAGACACCCTCCGTAAAAGGCAATAAAAAAAGCCCTGATGTCGCGCATCGGGGCTTATTATTCGTTAAAACACCATATTAATCGTCGCTTGGCTCAGGTGCTTGTATTGGTTTAGCCCTTTTTGCTTTCATGCTCGAAGGCCATAAAACATTAATGATCTCGTTGTGAACTGTGATCATGGATTTACTGATGCCACCTACAATATTTACATTTTCGTTCGATTTATTTTTCCAGGTACGCTTTATCTCTTCGTAGGTACCATCACTTAAAAGGGTATAACATCTGATCAATTTCCCCTTTAAAACTTCGGCTTTGCCTGTATTACAAGTAGCCTTATTACCCATTCTGCTGCTAATGATCACGTCGGTATAAACACCATCTTTCACTTCTTCGGCACCGCGCTCTTCAAATTTTACTGCCCATTTGTTATAACAATTCAACTCAATTTTTTCTTCTTTTTGCGCCATTGCCGGATTCAGCGAAAGGGCAAAGAAGAGGGCGAACATCACTTTTGTTTTCATAGGTTGAGACATAAACAGACTCTAAATATAGAAAAAAACTATTATATCACATAAAAATGAAACGGGCGATCATTTCAAATAAAATTGTAAATAAAGCCCTGCTTTTTAGCACTATATGCACAATTGCTACAAATTATGGCAACACTTTGCTTGTTTTCGTAGTTACTTTGTTGGTCCAATACTTAATTTAACATGCTTATAAAAACATTTGGATACACCGTTCAAGGCATAAGTGCCACGCAGGTAACTGTTGAGGTGAATGTAACACAGGGAATAAATTTTTACCTGGTTGGTTTGGCCGACAGCGCCATTAAAGAAAGTCAGCAACGCATTAGTGCCGCACTGCGCAATACCGGATTTAAAATGCCCGGGAAACAAATTACCGTTAATATGGCGCCGGCCGATATTCGTAAAGAAGGATCGTCCTATGATCTTACCATTGCTTTGGGAATTTTATCGGCTTCCGAACAAATTATTGTTGATCGCATGCAAGATTATGTGATCATGGGCGAATTAGCGCTCGACGGAGAGATAAGGCCTTTGCGTGGCGCATTACCAATTGCTGTAAAAGCAAAACTAGATGGATTTAAAGGAATTATTTTGCCCGAACAAAATGCTATGGAAGCAGCCATGGTTGCTGATCTGGATGTTTACGCAGCAAAAAATATTAATGAGGTGATCGATTTTTTTAGTGGCGATGAAAATGCTTTGCGAAAAATGGAAATGAACATCAA
>JAHEYC010000039.1:28487-32728 GCA_023251775.1 Sphingobacteriaceae bacterium
GAAACTTTTTTAAGTGAATTAACCAATATAGATTTTGATTTTGCCGATGTAAAAGGCCAAGAAAGTATTAAACGTTCTATGGAAATTGCAGCTGCCGGTGGACATAATTTAATTTTGATCGGTCCGCCCGGGGCAGGAAAAACCATGCTAAGCAAACGTTTGCCATCTATTTTACCGCCGCTTACCTTGGATGAAGCGCTTGAATCAACAAAGATCCATAGCGTAGCCGGCAAAACAGGTAAAGGACATATTGGTTTATTAACGCAAAGGCCTTTTCGAAATCCGCACCATACTATAAGTGATGTTGCTTTAGTTGGCGGAGGAAATAATCCTCAGCCCGGCGAAATTTCATTGGCGCATAATGGTGTTTTATTTTTAGATGAACTTCCCGAATTTAAACGCACTGTTTTGGAAGTGATGCGTCAGCCCTTGGAAGATCGCATTGTAAGTATTAGTCGCGCAAAATTTACAGTGGAGTATCCCGCAAGTTTTATGCTGGTGGCAAGTATGAATCCTTGTCCTTGCGGATTTTATAATCACCCCGAAAAAGAATGTGTTTGTCCTTCAGGGGTAGTACAAAAATATTTGAATCGCATTTCAGGGCCTTTGCTCGATCGTATAGATCTGCACGTGGAAGTTACGCCTGTTTCGTTTGGGGAATTAAGCAATAAGCAAACAGGCGAGTCGAGTGCGAGCATCAGAAAACGTGTGATAAAAGCGAGGACAGTTCAAACACAACGATTTAATACCAAAGAAGGCATTTATTGCAATGCCCAAATGCGAACGAAAGAACTAAAATTACATTGCGAATTGAATGAGGCGGGGAACGCTTTGCTCAAAAACGCGATGGATAGGCTTGGATTATCGGCAAGGGCCTATGATCGCATCCTTAAAGTTGGACGAACAATAGCCGATATGGATAATTCGGCGAATATTGAAGCGCAACATATAGCAGAGGCCATACAATTTAGGAGTTTAGATAGAGAAAATTGGGCGGCATAATAAAAAAAGTTTATCTTTATTTACAAAGCTATTTGATCTTTTGAACCGTGGCCTGATATATCTTCTATTTTTTTTACTGAGCGCACCTCATGCTTTCTCGCAGGTAGATAATATTCAATTCTTAAAAGAATTCAAAGCAGCCGATCGTAAGGGTAAAGTAAAATTAGTGGCGAGCGTAAATTTTTGTGAATTAAAGGGGATCTATCCTCAACTAAAAGATACGCTCGATCTTATCCGCCGAAAGATCTTCACCAACTCATCAAGTAAAGAAGCAAAATTCTTATTCGACAAAATTGACGTGAGCATGTACATGTGCAACAAACAATTTTCAAAAGCCGCTATTTTATTGGAGAGTTGTTTAAGTTCGCATGTGCGCGATGTTTACGATTCACTGTACTGTTATGGAGGATTGAAAGAGTCGTTCATTAATTTGAATAATTTAAATAAGGCCATTGAAGCAAATACCATGTTCGATAAGTTGGCCACTCGTACAAAAGACAAAACCTATATCGGTCACATCACCAAAAAAAGTAAGATCTACGATGTGTTTGGTTTGAATGAACAAGCGGTGATAGAAAAACGAAGAGAATTTAACGAAGAATATGCGGCGCGCCGGCATGATACCGATTTTTTAGCGAGTTATTTTAATGATGTAGGTGTGTATTTTAATCGCATGAAACGATCAGATAGTGCTATTCCATATTTTATAAGAGCGAGCGAGCTTATCACAAAAAAATTATCGTACACATCCAACAAACCAAATTATCAATTCTTTAAAGGATTGATAGAAGGAAATATGGCATTGGCCTATACTAATAATGGCGAGTACAAAAAAGCACTGCCCTATTTAAAAACGGATATTTATTACAGCAAACGCGTTAATGATATGGAAAGCGCATTCAATAGTTGTATCCTTATATCACGATGTTATATTGTACTTGATCAATTACATTTTGCACAGCAATACGCCGATAGCGCGGAAGATATTAGTGTTGTTTATACACAACCGCGTATCAAACTAAAACTATTGTATTTGCAAGGGGAGTTGATGGACGCTTTAGGAAATGCATCGCAAGCGGTGAGTAAATTCAAATCGTATATGAGTTTAAAGGATTCGATCAGTAATCGCGATAAAGAATTGCAATTGATCAACCAACAAGTTGCGTTGGATATTCAGAAAAAGGATACGGAACTCTTAGAAAAATCGGAACTCATCAAAAGCGCCGAAATAAACGAGGGAAAACAAAAAGTATTTAGGGCATACTTAATGGCCGGACTCATTCTCACCATCATTTTGATAGGATTTTTATTTTATACGAATAGAAATAGTAATAAACGCGAAGAGGAATTAGCGATGAAGAATCAACAGATCCAGATCCAAAACAAACAGATCGAATCGTCGCTAAAGGAAAAAGAATTATTATTGCGCGAGATCCACCATCGTGTAAAGAATAATCTGCAGATCATTAATAGCGTTATCAATTTACAATCGGATAAAACGCAAGACAGTGAATTGAACGAAGTATTGGCCGAATTAAAAGGGAGGATCTCTTCTATTGCGCTTACACATCAAATGTTGTATCAAAAAGGCACCAGCAGTAGTGTTGTACTTTGCGAATATCTTCAAACGCTTATCGCACAGATCTACAAAAGTTATGAGAACGAGAACATAAACGTGAATTTTAGTTGTAATAATAAAGAATTCATTATTAGTATCGATACCGCAATTCCCCTTGGTCTTTTAGTGAACGAGATCATGACCAATGCTTTTAAACATGCATTCAAAAAAACAAAAAAGGGAATTATTGATATTAACGCTAATGTTCTATCAAAACAAGTAGAGCTTACAATTAAAGATAATGGCGCGGGACTCCCACAAAATTATAACAACCCCGAAGAGCGACCGGCAAGTTTAGGCTTTGAACTTATTGCCATTTTAGTAGAGCAAATTGATGCAAAAATTGATATCACAAGTGATAAAGGGGCGAGTTTTGTGTTGAACTTTAAAGCTTAATGTATCCTCTTCAAATTAATATCGGCGGGGGCTCTAAATATCATAGGGAACTTCTCTACCTTAACCGAACTGGTATCCAAGCCAAAGGCTTTTGATTCGCTCAAACTGAAATTCTTCAAAAGAAAATAGAAATTCAAGATCAGTTTTTGGAAGAAAGGTAATTCGTTATCGTACGACAAATATTTTTCGATCACCACAAATTTAAAGTCGCCAATGATATTGTTCTTGTTCAACGATTCATAACGACTTGTAATATCCACTTCTTTATTACTTACAAGATCCTCAACCACTTTACGGAACATTAAATTCACGCGCGGCGCCACACGGAATCCTAATTTAAAATCCACACGAATTATATCATCTTCGGCCACATGCGTTACTTTATAATCCATGCGATAAGGTTCATCCATTACATCCACGTGAACAAACCAATAAATATCGGCGCGCTTAGGACGTTTTTGTAAAATAGAATAAATAACTTTTGCTTCGATCTCATCCACTTGATTCGCGCTGGTCATATACACTAAATGTGTGGCGTATTTAGGAATACTTTCATCACGACTAAGATCCACAAGTTTTCCTTGGTGATCGGCAAGCTTCACCATATCCACATAACGTTGCCTGATGAGTTTTGAGATATACCAACTTCCCATCACAATGGTCAATAAAACAGCAATGATCAAAGTAATATAACCGCCTTTTTGGAATTTCTCGAGGTTAGCAATTAAGAAACTCACTTCTATAACAATGTAAGTAACGATAAATAAATAAACGAACCAGTTCGGGAATTTTTTTATACGCATGAAGAACGCGAGTAAACGCGACGACATGATCATTCCCAAAATAATTGTTAAGCCGTAAGCGGCTTCCATGTTCGACGATTCGCGGAAAAATAATACAACAGCCACACAACCAACATACAATAACCAATTGATGGAAGGAATATACATTTGTCCTTTTAATTCGGTCGGATATTTGATCTTTACCTTAGGCCAAAAATTTAATCGCATGGCCTCGTTTATCAAGGTGAACGAACCGCTAATTAATGCTTGCGATGCAACAACCGCTGCAATTGTAGCAATAGTTACACCGGCAGGCAAGAACCAATTCGGCATAATTGTATAAAAAGGAATAAGGCCATTTAATTTTTCGCCATCATGCGCCGTTAACCAAGCGGTTTGTCCCATATAACTTAAAACCAACATCGATTTTACAAAGATCCAAA
>JAHEYC010000040.1 GCA_023251775.1 Sphingobacteriaceae bacterium
TTTGAGATAGAATTAAAGAGAACAAGCCCAATAAAAAGAGAGAGAAATTTTTTCATAAGAGAAACGTTGTGTTTTTTGCTGGGCAAATGTAAAGGTAATACTAGGAAATTGGTGCTAAATATGTGCTAATTTAGATTAACGGCGTATTTTATAGATAGTTGGGGCATATTTGTCTACAAAAACCATGGAAAACGTTAATGCGTTTATTTTGAGGACTTTACAGCCTTCTTAAATTCGGCCTGCACCTTTTTTGGAAGCGAAGAAACCACCAGATCGTAGGAGTGATCGATCCAATTTAAAATAAGCTTAGAACTCACCGAACCATCGCATTCAATGGTGTTCCAATGGGTTTTGTTCATATGAAATCCGGGCTCTACGCAGCTGTATTTTTCGCGCAATTCGATGGCTTTTTGAGGATCGCATTTTACGTTGAAAGATAAGGGTTTTGAATCGATATCCACTAATAAGAACATCTTTCCGGCCACCTTAAAAACCAAGGTAGTTTCATCAAACGGAAAACATTCTTCTGTTCTTTTTTTGGAGATGCAATACTCGCGGAGGGTTTCGATGTTCATGATGGTAAAATTAAGGACTTTAGGGCATTTAACCACGAAAGCCACGAAACTGAGAGGCAACACGAAAGACACAAAATAATTTCGTGCCCTTCGTGAAAAAGCTTCGTGTTCTTCGTGGTTAAAAAAGGGAAGATCTCGTTAAAAAAACAAAAATCCCCACCAATTATTCCCGCATTTGAACCACTTGTAAAACACTTTAAATTACCCCGTGTAAATACATAATTTTGTGTCGCTAAGAGCGTTAAAACTGCTGAAAAGGTTTATGGCGTAAAAATTTGATTTACTAAGGATTTTTATTAAGTTTGACGCTCTATTAATCTTAGAAAAATAATAACTAAAAATAACACAAAAACTATGAGCACACAAAAAACATCGGGAGGGTTCCCACTAATTGTTTCGGCCTTGGCAATTGTAATTTGCCTTTGCATCGGACTGTTTATTTATAAATTCATTTTAGGGGCTAAATCTAACTTCGATGAGTCGGGAACACATCCACATAATATATTAGGTACTATGTACATGGGTGGATTTATCGTACCAATCCTAATTGGCTTTTTATTGACGGTAATTACGTTTGCTATTGAGCGTTTCATTACCATTATGAAAGCTACAGGAAGCGGACACACCGATAAATTTGTTACTAAAATAAAATCGTTGATCGCGAGTCACGATTTTGACGGAGCAATTGCCGAGTGCGGAAAGCAAAAAGGATCTTTAGCTAACGTAGTTCACGAAGGTGTTGTGAAATATCAATTCGTGCAAAACGATACGCAATTAGATAAAGAAGCTAAAGTTCACGCTATTCAAAAAGCATTAGAAGAAGCAACATCATTAGAATTACCAATGTTATCTAAGAACATGGTTGTAATTTCAACCATGGCTTCTATCGGAACTCTAGCCGGTTTGATTGGAACGGTTGTGGGTATGATCCGTGCGTTCGCCGCATTATCGGCTGCAGGTGCTCCTGATACAGGTGCATTAGCAACTGGTATCTCTGAGGCTCTTGTAAATACATTAGTGGGTATCTTAACTTCTGCTTTAGCGATCATTTTCTATAACTATTTCAGTAATAGGATAGATCAGATCACTTATTCTATGGATGAGGCTGGATTTTCGATCATTCAAGAATTTCAAGCGAGCGGAAAATAATTCCGTTAAAGCTTTATGGAATTTAAATAATTATTCATCTAAATAAAAAAGACACTAATGTCAAAAAAACCATCAAAAGGAGGAGCACCCGCACTGGACATGACGCCCATGGTGGATCTGGCTTTCTTACTGGTAACATTTTTTATGTTAACGGCATCGTTTCGTATGTCGGAGCCTGTGGTTGTTGATCCGCCCTCGTCTATTGGAAAAGTGGATCTTCCGGATAATCACATCATGGTAACGGTTGACGATAAAGGCCGTGCTTTTTTTGGGATCAGCAATGCTTCTGCAAAAAAAGCCGCGCTTATTGAGATGGCTGCAAAATATAAAGTTGGTTTTACCGAAGAGCAGATCATAAAATTTACCGGACTACCAAGTTTTGGCGTAGATATAAAAGATCTTCCAAAATATATTGATGCAACTGAAGATCAACGTGCAAAATTTCAACCACAAAAAGGAGTTCCTTTAGATACCATCACGCCAAATAATCAATTGAAAGATTGGATAGCAATTGGTGGAAGAGAAGCGGTGAAAATATATTTGGATGCAAAAACAAAAGCCGAAGAAACCAATACCGATTTCAAAGGCAAGAAACCTGTTTATGCGATCAAGGCTGCATCTAAAACAAAATATATTTATGTAAAGGATGTCATCAAAACATTTACCGATCTTAAATTGTACCAGTTTAATTTAATTACATCTTTAGAAGGTGGCGGAACTATCATTGATCCGATAAAATAAAATTAGTAAACTAAAAATATTATAAAATGGCAGAGATACAAGAAGGTGGCGGAGGCCAGAAGGGCGGGAAGAAAAGAGCAAAGAAACAAAGTACGCGTATTGATATGACGCCTATGGTTGACTTAGCATTCTTACTATTAACGTTCTTCGTTTTAACCGCAACTTTTAATAAACCAAAATCCATGGAGCTTACGTTCCCTGCACCACCGCCTATAGATCAAAAACAAGATCAGGTAAAGAATGGTATCACCTTTTTATTATCAAAAGATGATCGCATTTTTTATTACGAGGGTGAATTTAAAGTGGCAGATGATCCGGTAAAAGGACCAAAGACAACGATCTCTGAATTGAATTTTTCGAGAGAAAGCTTGCGTAAATATCTTTTGGATAAAAGTAAAGAAATGCAAGATAAAATTTTGGTGTTAAAAGAAAAGTTCGAGAAGAATCAATTAGTGGATACAGCTTACAAACGCATGGTGCGTGATGTAAAAGCAGATCCAAAATCGTATACCTATCTTATTAAGACCGATGATAAAGCAACGTACAAAAATGTGATCGATATCATTGATGAATTGAATTATAATACCGTTGGTAAATATGTAATGGTAGATATTTTAAAACCGGAACTAGATCTTGTGATCGAAAAAGTTGGTGCTAATTAAAAAAAGGAGGCAACATGTTATTTATTTTAATAGGATTATTCGCAGCCGTTTCAGTAACGATGCTAATGCTCGACCTTAAAACAGGTTGGAGCGGCGAAAGCTACGAAACCAGGAATACTGTGGTTTTTGAAGGACGCAATACAGAATATGGCGCGCACGAACTGCGCACAAATTACAACCGACGCGTAATGTTCATTTTAGCGGGCATGATCATTTTCTCGTTCATGCTGTTAGGTGTAAAGAAATTTGTTGACCGTCCGAAAGAAGAAATAAAAGAAACTTTAAAAGTGGAGCAAATTGACTTAACACCTCCTCCGCCAATTGAAGATGTTCCACCACCGCCACCACCGCCACCACCGCCGCCAATGGTTGAGATGGTGAAATTTACGCCTCCCGTAATTAAAGATGATGCTGTTGAAGAAGAGCCACAAAAATTACAGGAAGAAGTAAAAGAAACGCAAGTGGGTGAAAAAAATCAGGAAGGTGAAGAAATTATTGCACCTCCAACTGAAAATACAGGACCTGCAGAACCGTCACAACCGGAGATCTTTACCATTGTGGAAGAGCAAGCAGAATTTCCGGGCGGTATTGCGGAATTAGGAAAATTCTTGAAAAAGAACATTGAGCCTAATTACCCTGCGATGGCAAGAGAGAATGGTATCAGCGGAAAATGCTTTTTGAAATTCGTTGTTAACGAAGATGGATCGATCACCAATGTAGAAATACTAAAAGGTGTTCCGGGCTGTCAGGATTGCGATAAATTAGCGGTTCAAACAGTGAAGAATATGCCTAAGTGGAAACCTGCTAAAATGACGGGTAAATCGGTTAAGTGCTATTTTAACTTACCTATCAACTTCAAGATCCAATAATAAGTGTAAAATTTGCAAAAAAGCCATAACTAAAGTTGTGGCTTTTTTCATTTGTACGTAAATTTAAAGATGAATAAACAGGTGAATATTTGGTTCAGTGCCGTAATGATATTACTGGTAACATGCGGCGCTTTTTTATTCGCCTTCACCGATGTGATGATCGACAGAGTGAGTGGCAACAAACGCATCATGCTTATTTTTGTTTTCGCGGGATATTCGATCTACCGAGTGATGCGATTGAAATTTTTATTAAAGAAAAAAGAGGATTAGTACTATGAAGGGATCTTTGGGCTTGATAGCCTGTATATGTTTAGCATCATGCGATAATTATTTTAAGAACGATTACGTGGATAATTCGCCAACATCGGGCAAATTAAAAGTGTATTGCGAAGAAGGTTTAGCCGCGCAGATAGAAAGTCAGATCTATTCGTTTGAGAACGATTATAACAAAGCAGATATTGAAATGATCGTAAGATCAGATGCAGATGCGATACAGGCATTGTATAACGATAGTTGCAAAGCCATGGTTATCTCAAGACTTTTAACGCCGGAGGAAGAAGGACAATTTAAAAGCAAGAACATGGATGTGCGTTATACGAATGTTGCGTGCAGCGGAATTGCAGTGATCACAAATGTAAAAACCAATTTAGCGAAATTAACTACGGTACAGTTAGGAGAATTATTGACAAGACCATTTGTGTGTATGGATTCGATAGATGCAAATTGTAAAATAAAAGTGGTGTTTGAAAGTAACCGTTCGTCGGTGGTTTTTTATTTAAGAGATTCGGTGATCAAAGGAAAAGCATTTTCTGAGAATTGCGCTTCACTAAAAACCTCTTTGGAAGTTATTGAACATGTGGCTAAAAATCCAAATGCGGTTGGCTTCATTGATTTTGCTTATTTGAGTGATGTTGACGATTCGCTATACAAAGCCAATAAGGACAAAATAAAATTCATTCCAATTGGAAACGGGAACGGCACCTATTATGAACCTAATCAAACCAGTTTTAAAACTGGCGAATATCCTTTGACCAGAAAAGTGTATGTTTATCATCAGGCATCGGAGTTCAGTTTAGCAAAAGGATTTGAATCGTTTGTAGCGGGACCAAAAGGACAAACCATTTTTTTAAAACAAGGTTTGTTGCCAACAAAACAACAAGAACGAATGATCAATGTAAAAACGAAGTAATGAAATTAAAAAATGAGATCGATAAAAATAAATAGTATGAAGAAACAACTAACCCTAGTACTTTGTTTGCTGGGAATGTTTGCCATAGCACAAACAAAACCCACAGCATCTGCTAAAAAAGCAGGAACAAAAAAAGAAACAAAAACAGAAGAGGCAACAAATGTTCCCGATAGAAAAGCGGAATATGTTGGCGGAAATGACGCGATGGAAAAATACATTATTTCCAATTTAAAATATCCTTCAAAATTAGAAACTGATACATCTATCAAAACGCGAAAAGTGTTCATGAAATTCATGGTAGATAAAACCGGAAAAGTTGCCGATGTGAGCGTAATGAAAGGAATAAAAGGATGTAAAGAATGCGACGTTGAAGCTATCCGCGTTGTAAGCACTATGCCAAATTGGACTCCGGCTGTTGAAGCTAATCAGGTGATTGATTCGTGGTTCACTTTACCTATAACTTTTGCTAAAAAATAAGGCCAAAATTTGCTAAAAAATGTCCAGGATCTATCTTTGGCACTCTATTAGAACATATACCATTATGAAAAAACTTATCATATTTAGTTTGTTACTTGCAGCAGGAATTTCAACTGCGCAAACTTTACCCGACGCCATTAAAAAAACGGATAACGAACGTTTTGAATCTGCTGCCGCCGATCTTAAAGCGTTAATTGCAAAAGAACCGAACAACGGGGCCAACTATTTTTACTACGGAGAAAATTATTTTAAGCGTGGTGATATTGACAGTGCAAATATGTTCTATTTGAAAGGAACAGAATTAAGTCCTGCTTACCCAATGAACTTTATTGGAGTTGGAAAAGTAATGCTATGCAAAAGCGATGTGAATGGTGCCAAAGCACAATTTTTTAAAGCTACCAGCATTTCTCAAAGTAAAAATGCGGATGTATTCCGTAAAATTGCCGAAGCCTATTTAGCCGGCGAATTTAAAAATCCCGATGAAGCCATTGTTGCCGCAAATGCAGCTATTAAATTAGAACCAAAAAATCCTGAAGGCTATATTATTTTAGGCGATGCGCAATTGGAAAAAAATCCGGGCGAAGGTTCAACTCCAATTAAGAATTATCAAATGGCAACAACGCTAGATCCGAAATCGGCGAAAGGAACTATT
Source organism: Sphingobacteriaceae bacterium (assembly GCA_023251775.1). Taxonomy (GTDB): domain Bacteria; phylum Bacteroidota; class Bacteroidia; order B-17B0; family Aurantibacillaceae; genus Aurantibacillus. Next base: position 6,315 of record JAHEYC010000040.1, read on the forward strand.
CGTATTGGTAAATTATTTCAACGCGGACGTAATTACCAAGGAGCATTAGATAAATATAAAGAAGCAGAAGCTATTGATGCAACGTTTGCACCTGCTTATCGCGAGAAAGCAGAATTATATTTCTTAGCGGGACAACCTGCAAAATCCATTGAGAACTGGAAAAAATATTTGGAATTGAATAATAGCGATTGGGCACGTTACCGTTATATGAGTGCTTTGTATAATAATAAGCAATACACCGATGCAGTTTCAGAATACGAAGGACTAAAAGCAAAAGGCTTTAAAAATTTATATTTTGAACGTTTGGCAGGTTACAGTTATGCCGAGATGGGCGATAAAACAGATAAAGAAGCTTATAATAAAGGTTTAGCAGCGCTGAATAATTTCTTCACTATGGCCCCGCAAAATTTTAAATATATTTCTAACGATTATAAGTACAAAGGAATTCTTTTATCAAAAACAGGAAAAGATTCAGTGGCTTTAATAGAAATGGAAAAAGCTATTGTTGCTGATCCTGCTTCGAGCAAAGCAATTTATACTGAGATGGCCATTATTGCCTATCGCGGAAAAAAGTATGATAAGGTATCGAGCATTGTTGAACGGAAAATGAGTGAGGATGCAAATTCTTTAGATAACAATGATTATTTTAATTATGGTCGCGCTAATTATAATTTGGGAAATTACAAACTCACAGAAGCTGGCACTATTAAAGATAAAAAACTAAAAGAGGCAAAAGAATTAGAAGGCGTTCCGTTCTACATAAAATCAGATACAGCATTTTCACGACTGATACGATTAAATCCGAATTGGGTAACTGCTTATACTTGGAAAGGAAGAAGTACATCTTCATTGAAAAATTTAGAAGGCGCTAAAATTGCTTACGAAAAAGTATTGAGTATGGTAAAACCGGAAGAAAAAACGGGCTCTTATAAAAAGGATGTTATTGAGGCCTATGAATTCTTAGGATATTATCACGTAGAGAAAAAGGATAATGCTAAGTCCGATGAAATGTTCAACGCATTAAAGGAGATAGATCCAACCAATCCAAAGGTGGTAAGCTACTTTAAGCCTAAGGCTCCGGGCGGAAACAAGCCAAAATAGATAGGCACTTTTAACAAAAAACCCCTTCGATGAATCGTAGGGGTTTTTCGTTTAACCCTTATAAAAGGCCCTCCACTCAGCTAAAAAAGGCCCAAAATTTAGTTAGCTCTGGTTCACTCAATAATACGGGGGTTTAAATAAGTGAACGCAAGAAATGTTTTAGGCGCCAGGAAGTTGTAGTAATTTTGACCCATGAAAAACACAGCAATCATGAATAACCTTTTAAAGATCACCCTTATTGCCTTAGTAGTATTTGGAAGCACACTAAGTGCACAAAATATTCCGCCGGCTTGCCCAACAACTTCAATTTACGCGCAGCAAGGTAATAGTATTTTTGCCTATCCTCAATTTAACGGTCCGGGTACGCAAGTAATTAATAATATGCCGGGAGCTGCTGGTTTAGCAGTTGGTCCTAATTTTGGTTTTCCTGCACCAAATCCAACCTGGTGGACATTATCAGGTGGTACATATTGGTACTTTAATAATACAGGTACCTGGTCAAATACCGGACACACTGCAGGTAATGCTGCTGCGGTTAATATTGGTGGAGGCGGCGGCTGTCTCTATAATTTAGTTGGTGCAAACGGAGGTGTGTATAAATATACCGGTGTCGCTAACGGAGTACTTGTAGCTAATATTCTTCCTGCTTTTGCAGGTGGTGGACCATACGACATTGTTGCTGATATGGCCGATAATTTTTATGTTTTAAAAACAAATTCACCGGGACAAGGTTTATACGCTTATAATCCACAAGGTGTATTAACGTGTTCGTGGGCAGCTATAGGAATGAACAATGCAACGGCAGGTTGTGGTTTTTCAATTTTAAATACAACCAATCCAAGTATGCACAGAGCATATTATGATTCTAATGGACAAGATTATGTAGGTAATATCATCCCCGGAAGCTCAACCATTACTTTTTCTGCTATCAATGTACCTCAAGCCTCATGTGATTACGCGAGTTGCGCACTAAGCGTTCCTTATGGAAGTGTTACAGCAGGAGCGAGTGGAGGAACATTGACATGTACCAATCCTGTGGTAACTTTAATAGCTTCTATCTATGGTAACCAAAGTTTAAACTGGTTACCTGCGTATCCAACACCAACTAACGCTGCGCAAAATCCAACGTGTGGCGCAATTAACTGGACTGGTCCGGGACCAAACACTACAGCAGGTATCATAAGCGGACAAGGAACAGCAACGATCCAAGTGAATCAACCGGGTGTTTATTCATTTACATGGACAGGTTGTAACGGATGTCCTGGATATTCTGTTACTGCTTCTTATACAGTTGTAGGACAAGGTGCAGTTATCCTTCCTGTAATTACAGCACCAACTTGTTATACAGGTCCAACACAAATTTCAGTTACGCCAAACTCAGCAACAAATACAATTCAATGGACAGGACCTAGCATCATTGGTGCAAGTAATACTCCAACCATTACTGTGGGAGCAGCGGGTATTTATTCAGTTTCAATTAGTATTCCAAACAGCGCGTGTGCAGGAACGGCCACGGTGCTTATAAATCCAACACCAACAATTAATATAGCAGCAAGCAGTTTATCAATGTGTGCTAATAATTATAATAACTCACTTAACTCTGTAACACTTACAGGTTCGGGTGCTACAAGTTATACTTGGAGCAGCACAGGTTTAGTTCAAACAAGTGCATCTAACACAAATGCAACTATTACATATACGCCACAAGCAAACATGTTAGTTGGAACGGCAACATTAATAGGTTCTAACGGAACATGTTCAGCTTCTGCAACAGCATCTATTGTAATTATTGATAATCCTACAATTACAGTAACAAGTCCAAGTGTGTGTGCAGGCAATACAATTTCAATAATTGCCAACGGAGCAAATTCGTATAACTGGAGTCCTTCAACAAATTTAAATTCTACTTCAGGAGCAACGGTTGTTTCAAATACACCTTCAACAACAATTTATAATGTTATTGGTTCAAGTAGTGGTTGTAACAGTCAAACACAAAGTGCAACGGTTACTGTAGTTCCAAATCCTACAATAACAGTTACGCCTATAACAAACACAATTTGTGCAGGCGGAAATCTAACATTAACCGCAACAGGTGCAACAACTTATTCATGGAGCCCGGCAGCAACATTAAATACAAATAATGGTCCTGTTGTAGTTGCAAATCCAATGAATACAACAAACTATTTAGTTATTGGATCACAAGCCGGTTGTACTGCAAGTGCAGTGTATCAAGTGAGTGTAATTCCTCAACCAAATATTCAAGCGAGTGCATCTAATTATACCATCTGTCAAAATCAAGGTTCTTTATTAACTGTAAATGGTGCAGATAATTATGTATGGTCACCTTCAATTGGATTAAACACTACAATAGGCAGTCAGGTAAATGCAAAACCAATGACCACAATTGTTTATCAGGTTACCGGTAATAACGGTGTGTGTACTGCAGTTGCTACGTTAACTATTAATGTAGTTCCTTTACCGGTGTTACAGCTTAGCACATCAAACAATAAAATTTGTCAAGGTAAGTCAACCAATATCTTCGCAAGTGGTGCAACAAATTATGCATGGAGTCCTTTAACCGGATTATCAAACTTGCAAAATCCAACTATGGTTACAGCGAGTCCTTCGGTATCTACAAATTATACTCTAACAGGAAGTAATTCTTTAGGAAGTGTAAATTGTCCGTTCACAAAAGAGATCTTGATAGAAGTTGTTCCGAACGTTACAGCAACTGCAACTTACAGTGCTGAAATTTGTAAAGGACAATCAACACGGATAATTGCTTACGGAGGAAATACCTATATGTGGTTACCAACTCAAGGTGTAAGTGCATCTGATGTGAGTGATATTTATGTAACTCCTGAGGCAACTACAATTTATACAGCTTTTGTTTCAAACAGCGGAAATTGCGGTTCAACTGCAACGGTGTTAGTAAAAGTAAATCCAATTCCTTTGGTTAGTGCAGGTGAAGATTTTGTATCTAATGTAGATGAGCCAATGTATTTAAAAGCCAGCAGTAATGGAACTATCACTTGGGTATTTGGTGAAGGTGTGTTGTGTGCATCTTGTCCTAACAGCCAGATCATGCCAAAGAAAAGTGGTTGTTATGTTATAGAGGCTGTGAATAATTATAATTGTAAATCAAGAGATGAGGTTTGTGTGGAAGTAACAACTGATTATAATATTTATATTCCAAACGTGTTCACACCAAACGATGATGGAATGAACGATGTGTTCTTGGTTTACGGTACAGGTTTATCTAAATTTGAAATGACCATCTTTGATCGTTGGGGAGAGAAATTATTTACCTCAAAAGAACAACTACAAGGATGGGATGGAATGTATAAGGGCGTATTGAGCAAACAAGACGCATACACTTACCAAGTTACTTATACATCGTTAGATGGCAAGAAACACACAAAAACAGGACACGTAACATTATTAAAATAATTTTTTAAAACACAACATATGAAAAAGATATTATTAGCAATTACATTTATCTGCGCATTCTCTTTACTTGGAAATGCACAAAACACCGAAAAGGTTTTGAAAATGGGTAAATGGTATGCCAATGCAGAATTGGGAAGTAAAGCCATTACACTTACTAAAACAATGCCGGCCAAATCGGAATTTGATATGGAATTGATAAACGAAACGGCAATGAGCATTGGTAAGATAGCGAAAGCTGATTTTGTTAATGATCAAGGAGGTCAAACAAAAGCAGGAACCTATTATGTAAACGGATATGGCTATAAAGTAACAGGGAGCACTGTTCTTATCACAAGTCAACCATTAAGTTGGACCTATAATGTGAAGAGCTTAAAGAATGGAGATCTTCTTTGGGAAATAGTAACTTCAACATCAGGGAATAAAAGCACTAATTAAGTACAATAAGCTCTGTAAAGCTTAAAGCAAAAACCCGTCGCTTCATGTCGCGACGGGTTTTTTGTTTTTGGAATGTTTCAGATCCCCTCATACTCCATCTTCACAAAATCCATTAATTCTTTTACGTACTCGGGAGAAAAATCAAATTTAATTCCGGCGGCTTCGTAAACTTCAGGAATGGTTTTGGTATAGCCTAAACTTAAAGCTGCTTTGTATTGATCAATAGTGCGTTTAGCATTTGTTTTATAATTACGCCATAGAGCAATTGCACCTAATTGTGCAAAGCCATATTCAATATAATAAAAAGGCACTTCGTATAAATGCAATTGAACTTGCCAGCGGCGTTTTAAATTTGCTTCCAGGCCTTTGTAATTTATCACGTCGCTGCCAAAATCTTTCATGATGTTGGTCCATTCTTCGTAGCGCGCTTTAATGCTGTGCTTAGGATTTAAATAGATCCAATGTTGAAATTTATCAATAGCTGCTATCCAAGGCAATGTATCCATTACACTTTCTAATTGCTGGCGCTTGGCGCGTTTTAGATCTTCGGTATTTTCAAAAAACGCTTGCCAGTGTTCCATGCTAATTAATTCCATGCTCATGCTTGCCAATTCGGCAATTTCACTTGGTGGAGATTTAAAATCAACCAAGTCAAGATCTTTGCATAAAAAAGAATGAACTGCATGTCCGCCCTCATGAACCATAGTAACCAAGTCGCGATGCAAGCCAACCGAATTCATAAAAATAAATGGCACATCAGTTTCATATAATGGATATTGATAACCTCCGGGCGCTTTTCCAATTCTGCTTTCAAGGTCCAAGCGTTTTAAAACGTCCATGGTATAAATACATTCTCCAAAGAACGGATCTATCTTATTAAAACATAAAATAGTTTTCTCCACTAATTCTTTTCCGTTCGAAAATGGTTTTAAAGGTTCTTTGCCTTCATCGTCAACGGCTGTATCCCAAGGACGGTAATCATCTAATTTTAATTTTTCTTTACGTTTGCGATCGTGTTCGCGAATTAAAGGAACAGCGTGTAATTTTACCGCTTCATGAAAGTTCAAACAATCTTGCACGCTGTAATCAAAACGGCCTAGTTCCTCATGTTTAAAATCGCGGTAATTTTTAAAGCCTGTATTTTTTGCAATTTGTGTGCGAAGAGCAATTAATTCGGTATATAATTTATTCAATGCTTTTTCATCCTGTGCTCTTCTTTCGGCAACTTTGGTATAAACTTCTTCGCGAACTCTTCTATCTAAACTTTTCAAAAACACACCGGCTTTTTGCAAGGTCATTTCTTCGCCGTTGTATGTAATGGTTTGTTTTCCATTAATAGCGCCAAACTCTTGTTCTTTGGTTTGTAATTCAGTTTTTAAAGGAATATTTTTCTCTCTGAATAATAAAATGCTTTTCTCAACACCGCGGATATAAACAAAATATTTTTCCTTTGATAAATTTTTAGCGAACGCACAATCAATTAATTTTTTGTTGAGGTCGTTGGCAATAGGGGCAATGTTGGGCTCAATATTATTCACAAAATCGTTAAAGCTATCTCTTATGGCTTCATCTTTTGTATCGCAGGTCATTTTAATATAACGCCAGGCCATATCTTCGCTCACCACCGAACTTAATTCGCTAATATCATGCAACCATTTTTCCAATTCCGATTCCGACGAAAGCAGACGTTTCATGAGTTCATCATACGATGGTTTTAAAAGTTCCCAGGTTGTAACTTTGAATGTTTGGGGTACGTAATGTCTTTGCATACTTAAATCTTTATTTTTAAAGTACTAATTTTTCCAATGTCGTTGTAATTCTCTTCAAGCCATTTGCTGCAGGCTTTGTAACCAAGATCTTTTAAATGCATTAAAAAATCCCAAGAGGTATTTAATTTACTCGACAAATTTAATTCCGACAGATCGCTATCGGCACTGATGCAATGAAGATTTGTTTTTTTAATGGCACCGTCTAAAGTAATTCCTTTTTCAACCAACGTGCGTTTAAATTCAATTTGTCTAATTTCGTGATGTAAGGATGAATTAAAACTAATTTCATTTACGCGATCTTTAATTTCTTCAATAGTTTTTGGAACATCTTTTATTTTGAAAGGATTTATCTGGATCAATAAAATATCGTCGGTGTCTTCGGTATTATTAATGAGTGGTTCTAAAGGCGGATTTCCCATATAACCTCCATCCCAATAAAATTCGCCGTCTATTTCAACTGCGGCATACATATATGGTAAGCAAGCCGAAGCCATAATTGATTTTGCCGAAATTTCGGTAGGACCAAAAATGCGCGGTTCGCAGGTAAGCACATTTGTTGCGCACACAAATAATTTTGGAGGATTAAAGCGATGCAGTTCTTCGAAGTCTATTAATTCATTCAATATTTTTTCGAGGGGATTAAAACCTAAGGGATTAAACTGCGCGGGCGACATGGTTTCTGATGTCATGCTAAAAAATTTATAGCCCGGCGAAAAATCCATATTGCCTTTGCTCATCATTTTATCGAACATAGATGGCTGCAATAACGATGATTTTCCTGCTTCAGAAACTTTATGCCAAAATTTTACGAGTAAATGTTTCGCTTGATTTTTTCCGCCTTTGTTTAAACCGTAAATAGCGCAAACACCATTCATAGCGCCGGCGCTTGTTCCGCAAATTCCGTCAATGTCAATTCGGTCATCATCCAACAAGCGATCGAGAACTCCCCAGGAATATGCGCCGTGAGCGCCGCCGCCTTGTAGGGCTATATCCAATTTTTTTGTTTTCATTATTTTTTATTTGACCTTATCATTTCTAATTCTTCAACATCTAAAAGGTCTTTCGGTCTGCCGGAAGCTTTTTTTGCTTCAATGAGTTGGTTGATATGCAAAAATTTGATCTTGATCTCACCTATGACTGCTTCATTTGCTAATTTATAACACTCTTCAAATCTTACTTTAGGAAAACCACTTAAGTCGGTCATAATATCCAAGGGAAATCCGGAAGGTAAGTTGATACCTGACCATCCCGGAACGAAATCGATCTTTTCAATTTGGGGCATATCAGGTAGTCCGATCTCTTTTAATGCTTTTTGCAAACATCTCCTATTTTCCAAAGTATCCTTGATCCAAATATCCAGATCCTCAGTTATTCTTTTTGACCCATTTAAATATCCCGCAAATCCCCCAACCAAAATATAGTGAACGTTATTGTCGTGTAGTGACTTGAAAAGATCTAATATTTCATCATCATGGATGTCCATTTAAGAATGGGGTTGTGGAGTAATTTTGATCTTGGCCGAGCGCATCATTTTTGCGATCCGAATAAGACGAAGGAGTTTATGAAGCCTTTCTTCATAGATGTTTGTCGGTTTATGTTCGTTTGATCTCACGGCATAAAGATAACAAAAAAGGGCCTTATAAAGGCCCTTCTTCTGTAAGATATAGTGGTTCTAAACCAATTATTTATGCTCTTTACTGCAACATGCACCGGCAGTTTTTGTATCGCCTACTTTACAAGTAGAGGTACATTTACCTTCAGCACATTTCTTTTTGCACTCATCGGCAGTTGCGCAACATGAAGTTGCTTTTTTGCAACATGCACCACCTTTGCATCCTTCGGTTGCACATTTTTTGCAGCAATCCTTATCGGTGCATTTGTTTTTTTTGCACATTTCGATACACTCTTTTGAGCACTTATCGGTACAACATTTTGGCTTATCGTCGCCATAATTTTTAAAGCTGAATGTTACTAGGCAAACTAATGCCAATAAAATATGTTTCATTTTGTATGTTTTTAAAATTAAATAATGTTTTGTTTTTCCTAAATACAGTAATTGCGCGGAAAGCAATTAGGGACGAATGTTTTAAGAAACAGCCGGCGGCTTGATCAAAGAATTTAAATGACCTTCTGATAATTCAGCGGTTAATTTTAAATGAGAAAGATAGAAATTGGTTAATTCGGGTGTTGTAATTTGTGTCTCAATTTTTTTATCTACGCCAATGATCACAGAAACGTTTATATGAGCCGATTGCAAAGGAACTTGAGCACAGCAACTTTCTTTTTGGCAACAAAAGTCGATCGTTTCGGTTTCCATGCAACAGCTGCCGTCTTCCGATTCACATACAATAACAACTCTCTCCTTTTTTTCAGTGGAATAAGTGAACAACAGGTTGTTTAATACAAAACACACCAATACATTACTTACAATTATAATTCTTCTTAAATTCACGCTTCTATACCAAAGGTATGAAAACAACAGAGGAGAAAAGAAGACTTATATCATATTTAACAGAATTTATAAGTCCGCGACGCAAAGAACGCTTTGATGAAGTGATGAAACATCGAATGAACCATTTACAACTGGTAGTAGAGGATCTTTATCAAGCACATAATGCCAGTGCTGTATTACGAAGTTGCGATTGTTTTGGTGTGCAATATGTGCATTTTATTGAAAATAAAAATACCATGAAGGTGAGTAGTGATATTGCACTTGGCGCCGAAAGTTGGGTGAGTATCAAAAAACATAATGGCGCAGAAAATAATACCCGCGCCTGCTTACAAAAATTAAAAGATGAAGGATTTAGAATTGTTGCAACTACCCCTCATAAAAATGATATCACCATTGATCAATTACCGGTAGACAAAAAAATTGCTTTGGTATTTGGAACAGAAGTTGACGGCATTACACAAGATGTGATAGACATGGCCGATGAGTTCGTAAAAATTCCCATGTATGGTTTTACCGAAAGTTTTAATATTAGCGTAAGTGCTGCTTTGTGTATGTACGAATTAACAACGCGTATTCGTCAAACTGTTCCTAATTGTTATTTAAGCGAAACAGAAAGGACTGATATTTATTTGGATTGGTTGATGAATAGTATTGATAAGAGCGAAGAGATCGTGAAAAGGTTTCAAGAAGAAAAATAGTTGTTTTATTCCTTAATGAATTTAATTGTTCGTGATCTTGTTCCCGAACTTATCTCAAGAAAATAAATACCGGGTGAAATATCGATGTAAATTTCTGAATTGAATTTTGGCTCTAAATATTCCTGAACCTTTTGCCCAACTGAATTAAAAATGCAAATTTTGGTCAAGTTGATACCATCATCGTTGCATTGAATTTTGAAGTTATTCTTAACAGGATTTGGAGCTAATTGAATTTTTTGAAGATCATTTAATTCTTCAATGGAATTTGGCCCTACGTGAAATTGATAAGGAGGTTTGATGATGGTATCATATGGCATGCAATCGGAGTAACTAGAAGAATAATAAGCAACATAATCTAGTGTATAATTTCCTTGATAAAGTATCCCAATATTGACCGTGTCAATGAAGGTTATATTAGATAGTAGAATACCATCCGGAACGTAACATGATCTCAAGTGGATGATATTATTAAAGTAGTCGATCAGAAACGAATGCCCAAGTCGAGCGCCTACACTTGAAAATACTGCTTTTGTAATTATCCTAACATATTGCGAATTAGTTCCAATAACTGTTGGGGTATAAACGCCAAATGTTTGTGCCTTTTGTGTAAAGGAAAAGACGGATATGAAAAGTATGACGTAAAGCATTCTCATAATCACCTAAACGCAAATACCATACCAAATACATACAGATTTGTTAAAAGTAAGAGAAACGACTTGTTAATTCAATATCATATTAAGGATTATACTTATTTCATCCGCCCTCGTCAACGTCATCATATGCGAGCCTTTTTTAATTGTATGATCAACATGCTTTAATTTGCGATAGGGTAGGGTATGATCTTTTGTGCCGTGAATATGATAGATCTTTTTTGAACTCTCTTTCTTTTTCCAATTCACGATCATGCGGATGGTGCGCTTAATGAATTTTGGTTTTTTATCATGCAACATGGCTTTGAATGTTTTCTTATTCTTTTTTCTATCGGGTTCAACAATAGGTTGCATTAGTTTTGCACCGCCTCTTAAAACAATTGGCGGTAAAATAGCGTATAAAGGAATATAGCGTTGAAATTTATATCTGAAAGGAAGTTCTTTTCTGCTTTTTGCACTGGAGATAATTATTACTTTTTCGGGATGCAAATATTCATTCATTTCGCAACAGAGCATCCCTCCCAGTGAAACACCTAATAAAATGAAAGGCTGTGTTGTGTCAATTTGCATAGAAAGTTCTTTAGCGAATTGTTTTAACGATGTTCCTCTTTTTGGAACAGGATATTCTATAAAAACTTTTTTGAAATTTGGATCAATGGTCAGTGAATCAAAAATGCGTTTGTCGGAGCCTTGGCCGGGGAAGAAATAGATGGTGGTGTTTTGCGCTTTTAAAGCCGCACTAAAAAAAATGAGTATAAAGATCTTCTTTATAATGGCTAAACGAAATTAAAAATAAAATATTGTTATATATTCTTTCCTTTACTTTTTGTCTTGACACAAAAAGTAACAAAAAGGTCAAGGCCATGCGATTCTGCGCACAAGCCACGCTCCTAGCACGCATGGCCAGGCCCGCGCACGCGTCTCCGTAGTATGATTTGTGCTAATATTAAGATGGTGCTTCGAAAAGAGTTTGGAAAGTTGTTGTAATTCCATTTCGCTCCCTGTGCCCTCCGTGCAAACCTCTGTGATCGCCGAAGGCGTCTCTGTGGTTAAAAATGGGACCTCAATACTTCGCCCCGCCAACCCCAATATTCTCAATTGGATGCCAAGTGGTTTTTGTTTCTTGAAGATCTAAAATTAAATAGGGGTTTTGATTTTCGTCCTTACTCCAATCTTTATCCCAATAAAATGTGCGCTTTACATTTAGTGAAGCATTTTCGCCAATGGCTTTTATTTCGGCTTTATCTTTTCGGCAATAAATAATGGCGTTCACATCCATATGCGTCGAAAAATGCGGATGTAATTCATCGCTTGTACCGGTTAACATATTTACAACGCCGGCCGGAAGATCGGAAGTAGCAAGAATTTCGGAAAACGTAATAGAACATAATGGTTTTGATTCTGAAGCCAAAACTACGCAGGTATTTCCGCCTGCAATTACAGGAGCAATAACGCTTACAATTCCTAATAGTGAAAACTCTTCGGGCGCAATGATATTTACAACACCTGTTGGCTCGGGAACAGAAAAATTATAATGCGACGAAGCAACGGGATTTACAGAACTGAACAAAGCAGAATATTTATCACACCAACCTGCATAATAAATTAAACGATCAATGCTCACTATAACTTCCGCCTCCGCTTGTTTTGCGTTTGAACCTTGTAACATCAATTCTTCTTTCAATTGTGCTTTTCGTCCCTCCAACATTTCAGCAATACGATAAAGTATTTGCGAACGATTAAATGCCGTTTTTCCGCTCCAACCTGTAAATGCGCTTCTGGCAGCAGTTACGGCGTTGCGCAGATCTTTGCGCGAGGACAAACACACATTAGCAATGTGCTTTTTGTGTTTATCCCTCAATTCATAATAGCGTCCGCTTTCGGTGCGAGGAAATTGTCCTCCAATATAAATTTTATATGTTTTTAAAACAGGTATACGGTTCATATTACAAATTTACAGATTACAAATTCTTTCGCCAAGCGTTCATCATGCTTCATCTTTATTAAATTCCAAATAGAAAACAGTTCCTTTATTTTCCTCACTTTCAAACCAAATAGTTGCACCGATGGTATCAAAAATATTTTTGATCATGGCTAATCCCAATCCCGAACCCGTTGATTTGGTAGTGAAGTTAGGCGTGAAAATATTTTGTTTTAAATTTTCGGGTATGCCGCAACCGTTATCGGCAACCGTTACAACATAGCCTTTTCCGTTCTCCATTTCAGAAGTACTTATCTCTATGTGAGCTTCTTTTACTTCCGAAGTTGCATGAAGCGCATTGGTAAGTAAATTATTGAAAACGCGCAGCATTTGTTCTTTGTCGGCATTAACCGGAATTTCTTTTGCATGCAGATCGACCGAGATCTTCACTTGTTTTTCTTTTTCAAAAAGATCAACGGTAGAATTGATCACTTCCACCAAATTTATTTTTTCTAATTCACCGCTTGGTAATTTGGCGAAATTGCTGAACTCAGTGGCGATGTTTGCCAAGGTATCAATTTGCTCGATGATATTATTACTTGCTTTGGTAAAACGTTCTTCAAAATCTTTCGGGTCGTTCTTCATCACATGTTGCAAGTATTGCAAATTCAATTTCATTGGTGTTAAAGGATTTTTGATCTCGTGTGCAACTTGTTTTGCCATTTCTCGCCACGCCGTTTCACGTTCGCTTTTTGCTAAGAGTCCTGCGCTCTTATCCAATTTTTCTATCATCGAATTATATTCGTCAACCAGTTTTCCTACTTCATCTTCACTTTCCCAAACAATGGCTTCGTTCTGTTTTCCCAAGGCAACATTGGCCATTTGTTGTTTTAAGATCCGCAATGGTAAAGTAATATATCCCGAAAGAATTAAACCCGAAAGGATACTGATGATAAATAAAATAACATACACGTTGATGAGCGTACTGATGATGCCCGATAATTTATTATTGAGCACACTTTGTTTTCCAAAATACGGCAAGTTCAAATAACCCATTAATTTTTTGTTGGCGTTATATATGGGTGCGTACAAGGATAAATAATCCAAATTTCCTGCTTTATCTTTGGATGTATAACTCGACATAAGGTCGTTCTTTAAATTCACCAGCGCTTTCGAATTAAGCAATGGTGCAGCTAATCCTAACTCGTATAAGCGTGGCTGACTGCTAATATATAGCTGTCCCGAATTATCAAATATGCTTACATCACTTTTAAAGATCTGTGCATATTTTTTTATCGTTGCGTCTATCAATTCTTTTGACACATCGGTGATCGTATCGCTGTTTTGCAATACGCCCGATAGATCGCTGAGGATGCTAATTGATTTTTCCTGCAATTGTTTTTCATTGTCCTTATCAAATTGATCGGATACCAATTTGCTGGACGTAATTCCAACCGCTGCAATTGACACTAATAACAATAGAATAACGGTGGTTTGAATACGACGCGTTAATGAGGTAGTGACCGTGCGTTCAGCAAAGAAAAGCGAATAAGCGATATAACTTAAATACGCGATCAGGGAGAACAATAAAAATAAATAAGAGTTATAGGTAAAGAAATAACTCAAATTTTTTGTCTTGGTAGAAATGATCACGGTGGAATTCTCATCCGGGTATAAATAATAATGGCGGTATTGCGGATCAACTTTACTTAAGGTAGCTGAATCGTTCAAATTCACGGGATAATTAAAATCGCCATTCATTTTATTGTTGATGCCCGAGCGATATACAACGCGACTGAGATTACGCAATTTATCTAATTTTTGTTGTGAAGCATCAATAAGCAGATCGGGAAAAGCGCCCACTTCTTCAAAATATTTTGGCTCAAATAAAATGTACAATTTATTTTTTCCCAATTCAACGCGCGCAATGTATCGTGAATTATTTTTATACTGATCAATAAAGTATAAATGCGGACTCGATGTTTTTGTGGATTGATATCGTATTTGTTCTTCAAAAAATCCTTCATTGCGCAAAATAGGCTGTGTATTTTGAATAAGCGCTTTGCAATCCTCATCAAACATAGAGAATTCGATATTGTATCGGTCAAAGTATCCAAAAAAGAAATTCTGACGTAATAGTTGCAAGAATTCTTTATCGCCATTAACCCCAACAAATTGACTCAATACAAGCAGCGGATCATTTTTTTCGATCTTATCCGAAAGGTTAAAGAATTCACTTTCCAAAACAGCATCTCGTCGATCGATGAGTTTATACGAAAGCACTTCAAAATCTTGTTGCTGATTTTTTGAGATATAAAAATTAAGAATGGCCGATGAGATCACGGCCATAAAAAGCAGTACACCGCCAACTGCTAAAATATTTTTTTCTAATTTAAGGTAGCCAATAAATAGAACAATGATGCTTATGGGGAAGAACCACCATTTTTCCATCCAATAATTAGAAGGAAAAACAAAATTGAGTACAAGTGAAATAACTAATGTAATACCCAAGTAAAAAAGTGCCGAACGTAAATTTTGTTTCAACGAGTACTTAAATAAAATGTACAGTAACATAAGTGTAGAAATATTGACCAACACAATTGGCAAAAGCGCCACATAACTGTACCAATGCAGATTCAATAGATTTAAAAAGTCGAACGAAATGGTGGAATTGCTAATGATGCTATTAATAATATGATGATGAAAAAAGAGATTGGTAAAAAGTAAACCAATACTCAAGCCAACATAAATGATCTTGCCAATTTGTTTTTTAGAATTCTTGAGCCAATAATAACAAATGATACTTAACCAAATAAGTAAAATGGAATTTAAAATAAGATCACCCAAATACGTATTGAGATACGATTGTGCATTTCCAAAAAGAATAAGGTCGTACAGATCTCCTTGATAAAGATACCCAGGCCATTTATATTCGAGCATTACAAAACGAAGTATGAAAATGAGCACCACGTAGATCAAGCCCATTGGTGCAAATGGTTGGCGTTTTGTTTGAAGCAAAACAAAAAGTAAAAGAAGAATGCAAATTAAAAAGAATAAAATGGTGAGCGTACCAATTGTGCCTTGTGTTTTATAACTGATCTCACTCCCTGAAATAGAAAATAAAAGCGCATCGTTCAAGTTCACTTCACTTCCGGCGATCTTGCTTAATTTAAGATCAAGCCCTATTGGCAGATCCAACCAATCGGCAAAATTATTCTCTAAAAAATCATTCTGAAGATCGTAACGTGTTTTTAAAATGCTTAATACAAGATAGATTGTATTACCTTGATCAATATGATGTGCCAAATAATACCCATTTCGAAGTTTTACAAGTTGGGGTTTAAGTTCGGCAGTGAATTTAATAGGAATAGGAATTTGAGAATTGTTCCAATATGCTAATTTGTCGTTGGTAAAAACGTAAACGCCAATATCTCTAGTAGAATAAAGTTCCTGTAATTTTTCGGGATCCATGCCCCTTGCCAATTCGGCGGCAACTGTTAACTCATTGTATTTTTCGCTCACCTTTAAAGAAGCCTGCTTAGAAAGTTCAGCAGAGGTTTTGGTGCCGTTGACATTAATATAAAAAGAGCTTAAAAAAAGGGCTATGACCAGGTAAAGCAAAAAATATTTGTTTCTAAGCAGCTTCATCAATAGTATTAGTAGTACAAATTAACAATATTTCCTTGTAAAAGCCATATTTCAGGGAAGTTTTGGGGGTTTGGAGTGAATAGGCTGCTTAAGGGGCTTTTTTTAGCAGAAATATTTTTTAAATAAGGTTAAACACTTACCTATTTCCCATTATTTTTGTATTTTCAGCTTTTAATTATGGCACGCGAAACTAAAACAACAGCAAAGCAACCCAGTCTACCTGAGTTGACCACAAAATTCACCTATTTCCCATTCCTTAACCAAAAGTTAGCCGCTATTCTTATAGGTATTATTGGCTTTACGTTCTACATCACTTCTATCAATGGTGAGTATGCGTTGGATGATGGAATTATCATTCACCAAAATGATCACGTATTAAAGGGATTCAGGGGTATTCCTGATATTTTGACCAAAGATGCTTACGAAAGTTTTTATCGCCGCATGTGTGCAACCGATCAATTAGCCGGTGGTCGTTACCGTCCATTATCTGTTGTAAGTTTTGCAGTTGAGCAACAATTTTTGGGTGCGTACAGAAGCGGATTGTACATGCAAGTACGAGATCTTAACCAAAATAATATTTTAGATGATAAACCTGTACCCCACACATCTGATTGTGGGCGGCCGGAGGTGAATTATGAATTCAACGATTACGTTGATGTGAATAATGATGGGGTTGTGCAAGGTAACGAGTGTTACAGTTGTTGGGACTTGAATAAGAATTTTAAGAATGAGTTTGATGAGGACCTTAATGTCGATGGGATCTTTAATGAAGTAGACTGTCAGGTGTATAGCGCCAAGGTTCGTCACTTTAATAATATTTGGACATTCGCCTTGGGTTGTGTGTTCTTGTATCTAGTATTTGCAAAATGTTTCTTCCGCAAAAATCCGGATCTTGCATTCTTAGCAGCTTTATTATTTACCATGCATCCTATACACTCGGAAGCAATTGCCAATGTAAAAAGTCGCGACGAGATATTTTCGTTGATATTCGTCTCGCTCACCTTCCTCTATTCGTTTAAATATATAGAAACAAAGACCTGGAAGGATCTGTTCTGGGCAAGTTTCATGTTCTTGTTGGCCGTACTTTCAAAAGAGTATGCAGTATTCCTCTTGTTCCTATTGCCATTAGCGGTTTACACATTTACTGAAAATGATATTGATGTAGGAAAATATCTTAATAAAGATGAGTTCTTAAAACTTTTGAAGACAAAAGAAATGAAGAACGTTCTTATTGTTGGTGGTTTATTTGTGATCGCTGCATTTTTGATGTTGTACATGAAACGTGATTTTGACATGCACGCAAAACCGGGCGCAAAACCTATCAAATCATTTTGGTTATGGCCATTTGTGTATTTGATACTTGGCGTTTTTGTAATTGGGCGCACAAATAAATTAAAGAATTTCCATACGTTAATGAGTTGGTTGTATTTTGTGATGTTGGTTTATCTCGCTATGCGTTTAATGGCTGTAAAATTAAAACCGGGAGTTCCTGATACAGAGATCTTGAACAATCCATACTTGTTAGCAAATGGCGAAGAACGTTTTGCAACAAAAGGATATGTGCTTTTAAAATATCTGCAATTATTAATTTTCCCTCATCCATTATCGTCCGATTATTCGTTCCAAACAATTCCTTATCGTCATTTTACCGATTGGGATTTCTTATTATCTATTGTACTTCATGTGGGAATGTTGATAGGCGCTGTTTATTATACAATTAAAAAACACGTTTTAGGTTTCGCTATCATGACCTATATCATTTTCGCATTAATGATCGGCAACGTATTAATGGATATTGGTGCCACCATGGGCGAACGTTTGATATTTCACTCGTCCATTGGTTTCTGTATAGGAATGGCTTATGTTATTTTGAAAGGATTTGATAAACTCGCAAGCATTCAATTGAATTTACGTCGCTCGGTATTAATTAGTTTTGTATTAGTGGTAGGATTCCTTTTCGGATGCAAAACATGGGAGCGTAATTGGGATTGGAAAAACGACGTGACCTTATTTTTGAAAGATGTAAAAACAATGCCACACTCGGTATTAGTATTAGGAAATGCCGGCGCACGTTGGGTTGATTTGGCCGATACAAAAGAGGTTACCGGAATACAAGTGGTAGGACAGGATTCAACAAAATTCAATGATTATAACGGAACATTGGTTGTAACCGATGAAGAAGTAAAACAAGGTGGCTATAAAGATAAACGTGAAGCGGCTTTATATAAAGGTATTGCTTTCTTAAAACACGCTATTGAATTACATCCGCGTTACGTAAATGGGTATTTGAATTTAGGTTTAGCATACTTTAAATTGCGTAAGGATTTTGAAGCGCTTTACTATTGGAAAAATGCTGAGCGTTTATATCCGAACAATCCGTATTTAAGGAATTATTATCAAGTATATAGTAATGATCTTAAAAATAGAGGGATCATGGCGTTCAACAGAGGACATATGGATACGGCGGCCATTGAGTATAACAAGTGGACGATCTTAGAACCAAATAATCCTGAAGCTTGGTATAATTTGGGAGGCGCTTTCTTTAATACGCGAAAATATTTTCAAGCCAAACAAGCTTGGGAAAGAACGCTCCAATTAAATCCGGCGCATGCACAAGCAAAACAAAATTTACCAATGGCCAATCAAATAGTGAATCAAATGATGATGGCTACTCAACAAGCAACACAACAAGCTCAGGCGCAACCTATAAATTTGAAATAGAGATATGAGAAAAGTTTTCTTTGGATCTTTTTTAGCCATGTGTTTTTTTGCAAGCGCGCAAAATCCACAAATGATCAATACATTAGAAATTGAACCGGGAAGTACCGGATTAACCAGCAAAAATCTATTCAACGATAGTTTATGCAGCAGTTTTTGCTTGATCATTAAAAATGAGGTAAAAGGACACAAGCACATGAAGCATAGTGAACATGTGATCGTTCAAAGTGGAGAAGCGGTGATGCGTTTAGGCGAAAAAGAATTTACGATTAAAGAAGGCGATGTTATTTTTATTCCAAAAGGAACTGTGCATTCGGTTATTGTAAAAGGTAAAAAACCTTTGAAGGTATTAAGCATTCAATCGCCTTATTTCAATGGCGATGACCGTGTGATGGTGGAATAAATGAGCTTCAAGATAGTTACTATAACCCTTTCGCCTTGTCTTGATAAAAGCACAATCGTAGAAAAATTCGTTCCCGAAAAAAAATTAAAATGTTCGTACCCCATGTTCGAAGCGGGTGGTGGAGGTATTAATGTTTCGCGCGCCTTGCGCAATTTTAAAACCGATTCGCTTTGCATTTATATTTCGGGAGGCTATACCGGTAAAATTTTAAATAGTTTGGTTCATCACGAGAAATTGAATGCAGCAACTGTGACCAGTGATGCCTATACCCGCGAAAATTTTATTGTCTTCGAAAATCAAACGCATTTACAATTTAGGTTTGGCATGCCGGTAAATCCTGTTCCTAAAAAGGAATGGAAAGAAGTGATGGCACGTTTAAAAAAAGTGAAAGCAAAGTATTTAGTTTTGAGTGGAAGTGTATGGCCAAACATAGATCATGACTTCTTTGTAGAACTCAATACGTATATCAAAAAGAATAAAGTCAACTTTGTGGTCGATACCGCCGGCAATGCGCTGCGCTCGGTTCTGAGTACGGGTGCGTTTCTTATCAAACCAAATCAAAATGAATTCTCGCAGTTATTCGGTAACAAACAATTGAATGTGAAACAAATTGTTGTGAAGGCAAAACAATTGGTAAAAAAAGGGAAAGTGCAAAATATTCTTGTCTCACTTGGTGAAGAAGGTGCGGTATTGATAAATAAAGAAAGCGCCTTGCAATTTGTGGCACCAAAATTAAACATCAAAAGTACGGTTGGCGCAGGAGATACGATGGTAGCGGGGATGGTTTATCAATTACATAAAGGACAAAGCATTTCTGAAGCTGTAAAATTTGGTGTTGCTTGTGGATCGGCCACTACCATTAATTCGGGAATGCAATTAGGAACTCTTACCGGCGCAAAAAAATTGTTGGGCCGCATAAAAATAAAAAAACTCTAAGTCGTGTCGAAAAAACGATTGATGATAATTAGTTTGATCGTAAGTGTGCTGCTGCTCGCAGTAAAATTCACAGCTTATTTTCTAACACACTCCAATGCTATTTTAACCGATGCGGTAGAATCTATTGTGAATGTTGTTGCGGGATCTTTTGCCTTGTTCGGAATTTATTATGCCAGCAAACCTGCTGATGCGGATCATCCATACGGACATGGAAAGATCGAATTCTTTTCTTCGGGTTTTGAAGGTGGAATGATCACCATTGCCGGAATTGGAATGATGGCAAAAGGTGTTATCGCTTTTTTTCAAAAGGATGAAGTGCATTCGGTGGATCTGGGAATTTATTTATCGCTGTTTGCAGGAAGTGTAAATTACTTAGTTGGATTTTTGATCGTGAAGAAGGGAAAAGCAGGACATTCAGATCTTATGATCGCCAGTGGAAAGCATTTAATAAGTGATGCAATTTCGAGTGGAGGATTAGTGATTGGATTAGCGCTGGTGTATTTTACAAACATCATTTGGATAGATTACGCTGTGGCTGTTCTGTTTGGCGCTTACATTACGTTTTCGGGATTTCGTATCTTAAAAGAATCGGTTTTCAATTTATTAGATCAAGCTGATCATGACAAGATAGATCATGTGATAACGATCTTAAATAATAATCGTCGCGAAAATTGGATCGACATTCACAATTTAAGGATCTTAAAATACGGATCGGTATTGCATGTGGATTGTCATGTTACATTGCCTTGGTACAATAATCTACAACAAACACATGATGAAATTGATGCGATAGAAAAACTAGTAAGTAAAGAATCGCCTCACGATGTTGAATTTTTTATTCACGCCGATCCATGCTTACCAATTTCGTGCGCTATTTGTCAGGTAAAAAATTGTCCTGAGCGCAAACATGAGTTTACGAAAAAACTAACATGGGGAATAAACAATGTTCTTCCCGACAGAAAGCATCAATTATAAAATTTAAAACGGTACTCCCGCAGTTCCTCCTGTATCTAGATCACCGCTAATTTCAGGTTGAATTGAAATGATAGGGATCTTAGCAGTGTGCACGATCTCGTGATCGTAAGTACTTAAAATACCTCGCGCGCCATCTAATTTTTGATCTGTCATAGTAACGATCATATCATTCTTATGTTTTTTGGCAAAACTGATGGTCTTGCTTACACGATGATTTGTTTTATCAATAAAATGTTCGCAAAGCACGCCCTTCTTTTCGCAAAGTGCAGCAATTTGTTTGGCCACAATTTCCAATTTGAATTTATCGGCTTTTTCATCTTCATCGTAAATACCTAATACGGTTACTTTGGCGCTAAATGCTTTTGCTAATCCAATAACGTAATTTACTTTTTGACGGGAGTGATCAGAAAAATCAATTGGCATTAAGATACTTTGGTAACCTTTTTTGCTTACAAGATCTTTAATGGTCATAACCGGAACCGGTGCTTTAGTAATTAAACGATAGGCTGTGCTTCCAAGGAAAAGATCCGATTTTGAATCTTTACCTTGAGTACCCATCACAATAAGATCAATTTTATTTTCTTCGACAAGATTTACCAATTCAGTGGTGATATTGCCTGTAGAAACGATCGTCTTTGGTGTAATGCCATAATCCTTACGAATTTTTGCCGCAACATCACTTAAGCGTTCATTCACCATATCTACAACCACTTTATTCGACTTAAGTTTCATCAACGGTAAAATAATATCTACCAATTCAGATTTATTGATCACGTGTATCAAATAAAGATCGGCTTTGATAAGTGAAGCAATAAATGCAGCGTGACTAACAGCTTTATCTGCGTTTGCCGAAAAATCGTACGGCAACATGATGCGTTTAACTTTAAAATTGATCATAGTTATTTAGTTTTAATTTAATTTATAATTTTTTATAGCCTTCAAGATTATCAACACCCCAGTTCTTTAATTCCTCTTCGTTCCATAAACTTGGGAAGAAAATGCGTCGCTGATATTTTGGATGCATGTATTTATGCCAATCACTTCCACCGGTAGCTTCTGCTTTTTTTGGTCCACTATCTAAATATTTTGCTGCAGCATTATAGTGATTCATTACCCAACGAATATTTACGGTATGATCGTAATGACGCATGGCATTAATGAGGCCTTTATTATTTTTTTCGTTGTCGGGAAGTAATTTGTATTTGGTATAAAGATTAATGGTATTGAACTCTTCCATTTTTTGAAGAAAGAAATGTTTATATTTATTTTCGAAGTTCTGAACTAACGGACTTTTCTTTCCTGTTGCATGATCTTTTCCGGCCGCTTGCCAATATAAATGGTCGTAAGCGTGCTCGTAGGGCGTATTGCGATCGATGGTGGCACGAAAACGGAAATCGATGAGGTTAATTAATTCGGTGGAACCAAATTCTATTAAACGGTATTGCGCACTTTGAAAACCGCTGGCCGGTGTTAAAGCATTTCTAAATTTCATGTACTGATCCACATCCATACCATCACCCATAATGGTGAACGAATTTGAAAGCATATCAAAATATCTGCTGATGCGATCTAAATGCTTGGTGAATTTTTCAGGTGAAATATTTGTAGTGTGTGCTACCTGATCCATTTCCCATAAGATCATTTTAAATAACAACTCATTTATTTGATGGTACATGATAAATACCATTTCATCGGGCAAAGTGGTGCGCTGAATTTGTAAGCCTAAAAGAGCTTCCGTTTGAATATAATCCCAATAGGTCATTTGTTTGGTCCACATTAAGCCATCTAAATGAATATTCACATCCTGGTTGATGGCTTTATATTTCTCTTCTAAACGCTCAACTAATTTTTGCTGTGCTTCGTTCATATGCTTAGTAATTAATGTTTTATTTTTTCACCAAAAGATCGGTGTATGAAATTGTCAATATCCTGTGGACTGGTTTCATTAGTGATATTGTTTTGTAAAATAAGATCCAAAATTATTCGGTCTTGCTCTTTTCCTTTATTTAAAGCTACATTGTATTCTACATCACTAAAAGATACCATAGAATACATGGGGAAATAATTTCCCGGATACAATTCGGCCATGCGTCGTTCAACTTTTTGTTGGAGTAAAAAAACAGGATCAGCAACTTTATCGCGCATCACAATATAATTCAACATCGATAGATCTTGCACTGCATCGCCATTTGGTTTTCTAATGATCTCATATTCTTTAAAGATCTCGGTCCAATTTTCCTTATGTTTTTTCATCAACGAAAACAGAACAGAGCAATCTTCAAAACCGGCGTTCATCCCTTGTCCGAAAAATGGAACGGTAGCATGTGCCGCATCTCCCATTAATGCAACTTTACCATGTGTCCAAGGGAAACAACGAATAATAGCAAGCGAAGCTAAGGGATGATCTTCCCAAGCATCGGCAATGTTTGGCATCATATCAAAAAAATCAGGAAAAACAGTTTTGAAAAAAGTATTTACTTTTTCTTTTGAGGTGAGATTATTAAAACAATGTTCGTGGTTCTCGAATGGCATGAATAAAGTACAAGTAAAAGAACCATCAAAATTCGGAAGTGCGATCAACATAAATCGTCCGCGTGGCCAAATGTGTAAGGTATTTTTTTCTAATTTATAACTTCCATCTGTGTTTGCCGGCAATAATATTTCGCGATAGCCATCTTCAATATAGTTCTGACTATAGGCAAAACGATCGGTAATTTGAAATGCATTATAACGGATTGCAGAAAACGCTCCATCAGTTCCAAACACAACATCAGAGGTGTGATCACTTAATTTTCCGGTTTCAGTATTTTTTAAACGAACGGTTCCGTTCTTAAGATCAGCGCCAATACATTCTTCGCTAAATTTTATTTGAGCGTTTCCTTCACGTTCGGCAATATCCATTAATTTACAATTGATCTCGCCGCGCGAAACCGAATAAATGGCTTGGTTATTTATTCCATAAGGTTGATAGGTCTTTTTTCCATCAAGTGCATGCATGGTTCGTCCATACATTGGAATTGAAATTTTTCTGATCTCATCGCCAATTCCCATTTCGTCCAAAGCTTTCCATCCGCGAAACGACATGGCAAGATTAATTGATTTTCCGGCCGAGATCTTTGCTTTACGCATATCGGTGCGGCGTTCGAATACATTTACCTTATAGCCTTGCTTTGATAAATAAACAGCCCATAACGAACCTACTAATCCTGAACCTATAATGGTGGCTTGTTTCATAAACTATCTTCACAAACGGCGCAAAAATGCGCATGTAATTAATACCGTGAAATTAAAGGATTTGAAGGGCTTTTAAAAATAAAAAGGCTTAAAATTCAATGATTTTGGTTAGGTAGGAAAGCATTCACTAGTTTTTGATAATTGTTTCGCCGTTCTGAGTCGTGAAACAGGGTCTTTAAACACGAATCGGCTGCTTTATAGTTCTTTTTTCGGATAAATATGGCCGTCATATTTAGTTTGGGGTCATCAAAGCGCGGACTAATTCGCGAGGACTCTTTATAATAATTGAAGGCAAGATCTTCGTTAGAAGTATAGATATAAGAAGAAGCAAGATCGTTCAATACATTTCGGTTATATGGATTTTTATTTAAGGCCTCAATAAAATCACGCTGCGAGAGTTCAAACGCATTTTGCAAAGCGTACGCATTTCCGGTATACCATTTAATAGGAAGAGAAGTAGGATCGAGTTGATAAACAAAACTTAGCGCTTTGTTTCCTTCGGTTATAACTCCCGCCAGATCTTTTTGAGCTTTATGATCATACATTTTTCGGGTGTGGTATTCGCCTAAATAACGATAAATGCCGCAAGCAAGAATAAATGTACATAAAGCCATTCCCAAATAATTATACTTTGGTTTCAAATTAAATTCACGTGATCTTATCACTGGTAAATGTTTGCAAACAGCGTGAAAGCAAAAACCAAGAATAAGACTTAGCCAAACCATGTGTTCAATTCTCTCTTTTGGAAAATCAAAAAATGCAGCCGTAAAAAATCCGGGGATGATGGCCGCAAATAAAATAAGTTCAAAATTCTCTTCTTTTGAAAGGGAAGATGTTTTGATAACATGAATAAGTGAGGCCCATAAAGAACAAATGAACACAACACATAAATTAAAACCTATCAACCCGGTTTCAGAAAGAACCCATAGCATATCGTTGTGTGGTCGCTGAAATGTATAATTAAGATCCTCGGCGCGCCATAGACCTTTTAATGTGACATTTGGAAAATGCACCTGCCAATTACCTGCGCCAACGCCCATAAGCGGATGATTTTTGTACATAGAGTAGGTTTTATCCCATAGCACCAAACGTTCTTGATCGAGTTCCCTTTTTTGCTGATCACTTTGATCTTTTAGTTGTGATAAATTAAAATCTATACCTCGTTCGATAAGAGATGGAAGGATAAAAATAAAAAAAACATTAGCTAAGATCACAAGTGTGGCAATGCTTACTTTTAGGTTTAACGTGAATTTTATTTTTTTATAAATAAAGATAAGAAGAAAAGTTACAAGGCTCATACCACAGCCTATCCAAACGGCTTTGGTTTGTAGGAGTGCAAGCAATCCCAAATAAATTAAAATAATATTGAGCATCGAAAATAATTTCCAATTTCCATTTAGTTTTTTAAAACACAAGATCAAAAAAGGGAGCTGCAACAAAATAAAACTTGAAAATAGATTTTTGTGCGAATTCATTCCGTAAACAGAATACAATGACTCTTTTTGAAAAGAGGGAGCGTGCAACAACTGATAAATTGCCATGGCGAGTTCTAAT
>JAHEYC010000041.1 GCA_023251775.1 Sphingobacteriaceae bacterium
CCACAACAAAATATCCTGAGAATATTGAATTAGAAGAAGCATTAAAAAAAGGTGTACAAAAATGGAAAGGCAGTTTTGATACCGAGCATGGCGGACCAAATCGCGCACCGAAATTCCCATTGCCAAATAATTATGTTTTTCTTTTGCGTTACGCGCATTTGTACAAGGACAAAGAAGCGCTCGATCATGTTAATTTAACGCTCACAAAAATGGCTTGCGGTGGAATTTATGATCAATTACACGGCGGTTTTGCAAGATATAGCACCGATGGTATTTGGAAATTACCTCATTTTGAGAAGATGTTGTACGATAATTCCCAATTAGTGAGTTTGTATTGCGAAGCGTATCGTTTCACAAAAAACGAGTTGTACAAAAATGTGGTTGAAGAAACATTGCAATTTGTGATGAATGAATGGTTGAAGCCCGAAGGATGTTTTTATTCGGCTTACGATGCGGATAGTGAAGGAGTAGAGGGTAAATTTTATGTGTGGAGTAAAGAAGAATTGCATACTATTTTAAAAGATGATTTTGATATTTTTTCAAAATGTTATCAGGTAAATGAAGCAGGATATTGGGAAGATGAGAATTATATTTTGATGCGATCGGAAAATTGGGCGCAAATTGCCGCCGAACATCAATTGACTTTAGAAAGTTTGAATTCAAAGATCACTACTTGTAAACAAAAATTAAAAGCTATTGCTGCGAAAAGAATAAAGCCAGGTTTAGATGATAAAACGATCGTAAGTTGGAATGCTTTGATGGCAAAAGGATTTGCGGACGCTTATGCATGTTTTGGAACTATAAAGTATAAAGAAGTTGCTTTGAAATGTTGCGATTTTATTTTGAAACAGCAGATCACCGAAAAAGGCTTACATCGCATTTATAAAAATGGAATAACAAAAATTCCGGCATTCTTAGATGACTATGCATTTACAATTGATGCTTTATTAAGTGCAAGTAGTATCTCCATGGATCCAAATTATCTTAACGAAGCACAAAAATTAATGGATCATGTGTTGAAGCATTTTAAGCATAGTTCTTCCGAATTATTTTATTATACGGGCACAAATAATAACGAATTAATTACCCAACAAACCGAAACATCCGATAATGTGATCCCGGCCTCGAATTCGCAAATGGCCCTTAATTTATTCAATTTGGGCACGATTATGCAAAAGCCCCAATACATTGAAAAGGCTAAACAAATGTTACATTTATTCGCAGGCGAAATGGCTGGATATACGCCCGGGTACAGCAATTGGGGCTGTTTGGCCCTCAATTTTACCAAGGGCCATAAGGAGCTCGTGATTGTTGGTAACCATGTTGATGAAATATTCTTAGACCTACATAAACATTACTTTACTAATACGACTTTAGTAGGAAGCAACAAAGCCTCTGAGCTTCCGTTATTTAGGAACAGATCTAAGGATGGTGAAACACTCATTTATGTGTGTAAAAATAACACCTGTGGTCTGCCCGTAAAAACGGTTTTGGAGGCAATAATACAACTTGAAGATACTTAAACTCATACTAGTATTTGCGTTCATGATCCATCATGCAACTGCGCAATTACTTTTTCCCGACTACACAACTGTTTTCAAAAAAGAATACACCTTCTCGCCACAATACATCAATAAAAATCAGATCAAAAAAATTGTGTTCGAGATCCTCGACAAAAAAGATTTTGAAGCGCCCGTTGATCGACACTTAGTGGAGAATTACGAATTCAGCAGTTTTGGTCTTTTGTTGCGATTTTATTATACCGATATCATCAAAACAATTGAAAAGGAAGTTACTGTTCCTCCTGTTTATCGTGGGAAGAGAAAAATAAGAAGTGGTTATACGTACATGATGAATGATTTTATTTATGATACCATTAGTACAACATTCGTGTATAAAGAGCTCAGCAATAATTTACTCATGAAACGCGCGCATTTAGGAAGTGGATTTTACGATACGCGTTATTACCGTTACGATTCGCTGATGAATATGGTTGAAGAAACGCGCTATAAAGAAAGCAACGTTTCGCAAAGCAGGAATGATTTTATTTTGGGAAGTCAAGTGTTGGTTAGTAAGGATAGCACAACAGTTTTGAAATATACTGAGGAACAAACCAAGATCACTTATTTTAATAGTGAACGACGTCCTTACAAGGAACAAATTATTTTAAAGAAGAATGGAAATGTGGTTGCCATCAACGAAAGTTATGTGGCCGCATCATGGATCCAACAAAATCAACAGTTTGAATATAACGAAGCCGGACAAATGACAATGGCTGTATTCAATAGCAATGCCAATGTGAATTTATCCTACAAACACACATTTGATTATGATAAGAATGGTTGGTTACTCACCGAAAAGAAATATAAGAATGATATTCTCCTTACAGAATCAAGCTTTGTGAATGATACAACTTCCTCTTTGGTTGGCTCCATTGTTATCCGCGATTTCGCGAACAAGAGTATTCGCATCATTAAGATGAAATATTCTTATTATGATAGCCTTCAGGTAAAGGGGAAATGATCCTTTTTGGAACAATTTAAACACCAAGACGCCAAGTCACGGTTTTCATGTAGTTAACCGTGTCTTCGTGCCTTGGTGTTTAAAAAAAAAGGTTCTGTTAATTGATTTGGTGTTTACTTCTTATCCGAAGGTTTAAAATCCAAACTCAAACTATTCACACAGTAACGCTGTCCTGTTTGTGTTGGACCATCATCAAAAATATGTCCTAGATGTCCGCCACATTTTGCGCAAACAATTTCGGTGCGCATCATTCCCAAGGTATTATCTTTTATTTTCAAGATCTTTTCGCCTTTACCCAATTCATTATCAAAACTTGGCCATCCGCAATGACTGTCAAATTTTTGATCGCTGGTAAATAATTCTGTTCCGCAACCTGCACAAGTATATATACCTTTATCAGTAGTTAAAGTATATTTGCCTGTAAAAGGCCTTTCAGTTCCTTTTTCGCGCAACACATTGTATTGTTCGGGCGTTAATTGTTTTTTCCACTCTTCATCTGTTTTTTTGTAGGAGGTTTCCATAGGTTTTGTTTCTTTATTTTCGGTTTGTTTTGTGGTGTTTGTTTGGCAACTATATAATTGCGCTGTTAACACGCTTACGAATATGATAATTGTTTTTTTCATAAATTAAAGGTACTCCTATCAACCACGAAACCGAAATTTTTTAGCAAATTTTAATAGTACAAAATTTTCCTAAATGAACATCCAAAACATTCTGAATATCGTATAGGCGTTAAATCGCTCACAGTTTATGGTCTAAAAAGCGGTTTTTATCTAATTTTTCTTATAAAAATGCATGGGTAAAAAGTATGAATATAAAAAATAAATTATATTTGATAAAGAACAAGATGAAAAATCCATTTATAGTTGTTTTAGTTTTGTCGTTCTCTTTTTGGAATGCACAAACAAACTTAGTTCCTAACGGTAGTTTTGAAACAAATACAATTTGTCCTGATTATCCCGGCCAAATAAATTATGCCACAGGATGGAACAATGTGAATTTAATTTATAATAATCCTAGCGTAGGAACTCCGGATTATCTTCATGCGTGCGGAAGCGCAAGTTTGGGTTATAATACGGTGCCTCCTAATACTTTTGTAGGTGATTGTTTGCCGCATACGGGTAATGCCATGGGCGCCACTATTGTTTACAATGTTCCTTATCCTGATTACAGAGAGTATATGTCTATTCAACTTACCGAGGCAATGATCCCGGGTCTATCATATACCGTTTCATTTTGGATCACCAATGGAAACCCAGCTCAATCCCCTTTTACAGTAAAAAATATTGGAGCGCATTTATCAACTACGCCATTGTCGCAAACGGGTTGGGGATTGATAGGTTTAAATCCAACTTGCGAGATCACAGGATTTTCAGGAACGCAATCTTGGGTACAGCACACGTTTGTTGTTGCAGCAACTGCGCCATGGCAATATATCACATTGGGTAATTTCAAAAATGATGCGGCTAATACACCATCCGTTAGTTATGCCGGCGGTTCTGGCCCAATTTCAGCATATGCAACTTATTTTTGGGATGATATTCAGGTACTATCGTCTGTTTCTTCTAAAATAAAAGAATTAGCAAATAACGATGAGGATCTTAGAATATTCCCAAACCCTGCAGTAGATAATGAAATAAGTGTTTCAAGTAGTAATAGTATTGAAGAGGTGAATGTGATCAATTCTACTGGTTCGATCGTAAAAAGTCAGAAGCTTGTGAAGAATAACGATAAATACACTGTTGATATTAAAGATCTTCCTGATGGAATTTATTTTATGCAGTTCTATAATAATAAAGAATTAGTTTGTGGAAAGAGATTAGTTAAGCAATAAATATAAATAGATGTATAAAAAAAGCGGTCAGTATTCCTGACCGCTTTTTGTTTTATTAAAAAGAGTAATTAAAACTTAAAGAAAAAGAACACCACCGCAGCCCATTCTTTTTTTACACCACTGGCATGACCAATAGTAGAATGAGATGAGTTCTCAACTGTTCCGTCAGACTTTACATAACCAACTGTTGAGTGAGAAGAATTCTCAACTGTTCCATCATTTTTTACATAACCAATAGTTGAGTGCGAAGAATTTTCAATAGTGCCATCACTTTTAATATAACCAATGGTAGAGTGTGAGGAATTTTCAATTGTTCCGTCGCTTTTAATATAACCTTTTGTAGAATGCGAAGAATTTTCAATAGTCCCATCCGATTTTACATATCCTGTTGTTGAATGACTTCCCGATTCAATGGTTTGTGCGCCTGCAGTAATTGCAGAAAAAGTGGCGAGTGTTACAAATAATTTTTTCATGTTGTTTTTTTAGTTTCAGTAAATATAGATAATTATTTTTAGAGGCATTTAACCACGAAAAACACGAAAATTTTACACGAAAAACACAAAAACTTTGGTGTTTTTCGTGTTGGTTCTTAGTTTCGTGACTTTCGTGGTTAAAAAAGGGCACTACTTCCTTCTGCTCCTTTCTTTTACCTCCTCCATCAACAACTCATCCAAATTTGTTTTTTTCTTTATGTGAATAAAACTGCCTTTTCCTTTTTCTGCAATTTCTTTCAAATTCTTTATCGCGTCTCTATCATCTCCAAAACCGATCACACTCATCACAACAGGATTCTCTTTTTGTTGATCAATAAATTTCTTTTCATCCTCAGTATAAAAATTAAATTTTCCATCGGTTGCCAATATCATTTGGTTATTTCCTTCTTTTATATAATGCCTTATCAAAACACTTTCACTTTTTATAATGGCTTGTCGGCCCTTGGTCAATCCTCTTGCTTTTAATCCATTTACAATTTTGTGTAATTCTTCTTTTTTTGATCCGTTGATATTTTCAGCTAAAATTCTCACACTATCAGCATAGCAAACCAAGGTTATAAAATCTATATCGCGCACTTCATCAATTAATTTATTGATGGCAATTTTTAGCAAGGGTAATTTCAACGAATCCTTCATTGAATTACTTACATCTACCAAGAACAATAAATTATTTGGCTTGTAAAGTGTTTCCGGTAATTTTTCGTTTGTAGTTTCTATTATCACTGTCTCGGTCTTGCTTCCTGTTGTCTTGGTTCTTGCATTAGATTCTTTAGTTTCAATAGGCACAGAAGAATTATCCGGCATCTTATTACTATTATCTTTTTTTACGTTCGGCGTATTCACAACAATAGCATCTTCTTTAACTGCCACAGTTTTGTTTGGTCTTCCAAAATAAAAACAAGCGGTCTTATCATCGCTTTTTAAAATTTCCAAATTTCCCTTTATGCGTAATTCAACAGCATCTGGTTGCGCGCTGCAAACTAATTTTATTTCTTTGGAGAATCGTCCAGCACTTTCCGGAATGAAAGAAATGATCAGCAATGCCGTATCATTTACCTCAATTGTTTTTTTACTCGTAAAAACTTTGATCCCTTTTTCACCGTCGGCTTTTAAAAGGTATAATTTTTTAGCCCCTGTATTTTTTACAACTATATCCGCCCTAATTTCATAAGCCTCTTTTACGTTACCGAGCTCAACTATTTTAGTAGAAAAGTTGATCTGCGAAAAGCTTAAAATCGGAGCAAAAAAAGGGACTAAAAAAAGGAGGTTTTTCATGTACTATTTATAACAAATAACGGGCTAAAAGTCACTAAAATAGGCCGTTCCGTCAATTTTTAATAAAATTAACTATTTCAGAAGAAAAATGCTATATTTGAAGCTGGTATAATACCGCTCTCTATATGAATATTCACGAATATCAAGGCAAAAGTATCCTCAAAAGTTACGGGGTTGCAATTCAGGAAGGTGTAGTTGCCGAAACTGTTGAGCAAGCCGTTGCTGCTGCTAAAGAAATGAAGACCAAATATAACAGCGATTGGGTTGTTATTAAAGCTCAAATTCATGCCGGTGGACGCGGTAAAGGTGGTGGGGTAAAACTTGCTAAGAATATTGATGAGGTAAAAGAAAAAGCAGGCGCCATTATTGGAATGCAATTAATAACACCACAAACCGGTGCTAAAGGTAAAAGGTGAATAAAGTTTTAGTGGCGCAAGATGTTTATTATCCCGGTGCTTCTCCTACAAAAGAATTTTACATGAGTGTGTTATTAGATCGCGCAAAAGGTCGTAACACTATTATTTATAGTACCGAAGGTGGTATGGACATTGAACATGTTGCCGAAACTACTCCCGAAAAAATTTGGAAAGAAGAAATTGATCCACGCGTTGGAATTCAAGCGTTTCAAGCACGCAAAATTGCTTTCAATTTAGGCTTAAGCGGAAATGCATTTAAAGAGATGGTAAAATTTGTAATGTCTTTATATAAAGCTTACGAAGGTATCGACGCTTCATTATTTGAAATTAATCCTGTTCTAAAAACAAGTGATGATAAGATCATTGCGGTAGATAGCAAAGTGTCGTTTGATGATAACGGTTTGTTCCGTCACCCCGATTACGAAGCAATGCGTGATATTACCGAAGAAAATCCTATTGATGTTGAAGCGCGTGAAGCTGATCTTAACTATGTGCAATTAGATGGTAACGTTGGTTGCATGGTTAACGGTGCAGGTTTGGCAATGGCTACAATGGATATTATTAAATTAAGCGGCGGCGAACCTGCGAATTTTTTAGATGTAGGTGGAACAGCAAATGCCGAGCGTGTTGAAAAAGCATTCAAGATTATTTTAAAAGATAAAAAAGTAAAAGCCATTTTGGTAAATATCTTCGGAGGAATTGTTCGTTGCGATCGCGTTGCACAAGGTGTGGTTGATGCATATAAGAACATTGGAAATATTCCGGTACCAATTATTGTACGTTTGCAAGGAACGAATGCCGAAGCAGCTAAAAAGTTGATAGATGAAAGCGGTTTAAAGGTGTATTCGGCCATTGAGTTCCACGAAGCAGCCTCATTAGTTAACAAATTAATTAAAGAATCATAAAAAAATAGCCAAAACAAAGCCTTTTTGTAACTTTATAAGTGATAAGAGGTATAAATTAATCAAATCTAGTAAAACCTAAAAAAACCATATGAAAAATCTACATTATCTTATCGGCTTAACACTTGCAGGCAGTATGACCTTTACAAGCTGCGGTGGTGGGGACGAGAAAGTTGATGGTCCTGAAGATGGGATGGACACAACAACTAAAGTGGAGACCAACGTGAACACACCGGTTTCTGAAACTTTCTTCCAGGTACCTTCACCGGGTGAAATGTTAACCTTCATTAAAATGGTTGGCGATCCGAAGAAAAAGGACATCTCATTTTTGAATCCTCCGGATAATCAAAAAAATTATAACGATTCTAAATCAAAAGCACTCAACTTTGGTATTTATAGTTGCGACTTGAGTTATTGCTCAATTTTTGAAATAGGTTCGGAAGCGCTTAAATATTTCAAATCAGTAAAGATCATGGGTGATCAAATTGGCGTTTCTACTGCAATTAAGCCCGAGATCTTAAAACGTTTGGAAGCAAACTTGGGTAAACCCGATTCATTAGCTGTTATTACAGATGATGTTTATTTCTCTTCATTCGAAGCATTGGAAGATAGTAAACAAGGTCCAACATTAGCTTGCGTTGTTGCAGGTGGATGGTTAGAGAGTTTGTATATCGCAACGCAATTAGCAAAATGGGAACCAAACAGTCCGGTAATTGAACGTTTGGCCGATCAAAAATATACTTTAGAGAATTTGATCGAGTTCCTTAAAAAACACGAATCAGATGCTAACGTTGCTGCAGTTAAAACTGATTTTGAAGGTTTATTAGCAGAGTTCGGTAAGTTAACGGAGAAGAATATTACAGAAGGAAAGAAATCTAAAGATTCGAAATCTACGTTAATAGGCGGCGGTACACAATTGGTAATGACAAAAGAAATTTACACTGCCATTGTAGGAAAAATAAAATCATTAAGAAATTCATATACATTAACTAAATAATACTATATAACATGAGAACGATATTATTAACCTTATTAGTTGCTTGCTTTAGTTACTCAACGTACTCGCAAAGCGGCGTTTGCACTAATTTCCATAAAAAGTATTGCATTTTGGAAAAAACAGGCGAAAAATGGAATTATAACGCTCAAAGCAAAAGCGGTTTATTTGCTCAAGGAATGACAAATAAATTGCGTTGCGTAATTTACAAAGGTATGGATTACCGTATCTCTGTATGTTGCGAAACAGTTTTGGGCGATAAAGTGAATTACAAAATATTTGACGGACGCACGCAAGAATTATTATTTGATAACTCGGCAGCGGAGAATACGCAAATATTCGAATTTCAAAGTGTAAGCACTCGTCAGTTAGTTATTGAAGTAGCCGTACCACAAGGAGCTACCGAAAAAGATAAGCACAAAGCTACAGATGCAGCTTGCGTTGGTTTATTGATCGAGAACAAGGTAACCGACAAACAAGGCTTTTCAACTTACTAGTAGATATTTAAATTTTATTTAAGAACCCTGTCACGACACGTCGTGACGGGGTTTTTTGTTTTAAAGGCCATTAACCACAGAGATGCTTCGCATTTCACAGAGGTTTACACAGAGGTTCACAGAGAAAAACTGTGTTTAATTAAGCGGTTAGTGAGCTCCGTGTACTCTGTGAAACCTCCGTGAAGCCTCGTCACTTGTGACGAGGCCTCTGTGGTTTCTGCCTCTAAAAATCTGCGCATAAGAGCTCTTTTTTCCTTATATTTATACCTCCAAAACAAAACCTATGCCTACACGTAAGGTGTACAAAAAAATAACCACGCACACCCTTTTAGAAATGAAACAAAAGGGCGAGAAGATAGCTATGCTTACGGCGTATGATTTTACCATGGCAAAAATTATTGATCACGCCGGTATTGATGTGATATTAGTTGGTGATAGCGCCAGTAATGTAATGGCAGGACACGAAACTACATTGCCAATTACCTTGGATCAAATGATCTATCATGCGAGTAGTGTGATCCGTGGAATAAATCGCGCATTAGTTGTTGTGGATCTTCCTTTTGGCGCTTATCAAGCAAATAGTAAAGAAGCATTGAACTCTGCAATTCGCATTATGAAAGAGAGTGGAGCGCATGCGGTGAAATTAGAAGGCGGAAAAGAAATAAAAGAAAGTATTGAACGAATTTTAACGGCGGGTATTCCGGTAATGGGACATTTAGGATTAACCCCGCAAAGTATTTATAAATTTGGAACGTATGCTGTTCGCGCACAAGAAAAAGATGAGGCCGCACAATTAGTAGAGAACGCACGTTTGTTAGAAGAATATGGTTGTTTTGCATTAGTACTAGAAAAAATTCCTGCAGCGCTCGCCACAAAAGTTGCAAAAACGGTGAAGATCCCTGTGATTGGTATTGGTGCGGGTGGAGGAGTAGACGGACAAGTTTTGGTTACTCACGATATGCTTGGAATGACCACCGAATTTTCGCCACGCTTTTTACGCCGATATGCAAACCTGTTTGATAGTATGGGTAAAGCATTTAAAGCTTACATTAAAGATGTAAAGAGTAGGGATTTTCCGAATAAGAAAGAACAATACTAGTAAGCAGTTGGCAGTTTTCAGTTGGCAGTGATACTGAATACTGCTACTGCCAACTTTTTAAACTAACACAAAATGGCTTCAGCATTCGCACACGCACTCATGGCCGTTACGGTTGGCAAAACATTTTCACAAAAATTTACGGGCACAAAATTCTTTTTACTCGGCGTATTTTGTTCGGTAATTCCTGATGCGGACGTAGTGATGCATAATTTTGTGGAGTATGATAGTTTTTTTGGGCATCGCGGATTTTTCCACTCTTTTTTCTTTTGTGCTGTTCTTGCTATTTTTATTACAGGAACTTTTTATCGTAATGAGAAAACATTTAGTAGGATAGGATGGATGTATATCATTTACTTTTTTTTATGCGGGGCTTCACATGCTTTATTGGATATGCTCACGAGCGGCGGCTTGGGCGTGGCCATTTTCTCACCATTTTATAACGAGCGATTTTTCTTTGATTGGCGTCCAATTCGCGTTTCGCCGATGAGTATCTCACACTTTTTTAGCGATAGAGCTTATGCTATTTTGGCCAGCGAGCTTAAATGGATAGGAATTCCTTGCGCTATTTGGATGGGAGTGATGTTGACCGTGAGGATGATCAAAGGCGAGGTCAGGACCAAATAGATAGCAAAATAAGGTGTTAGCGCTGTTGTTACTCTGCTGATACCCAGGCTAAACGAACGACTTTCCCCCGCTTTTAGCCTAGTTTGATTATTTTTAGTA
Source organism: Sphingobacteriaceae bacterium (assembly GCA_023251775.1). Taxonomy (GTDB): domain Bacteria; phylum Bacteroidota; class Bacteroidia; order B-17B0; family Aurantibacillaceae; genus Aurantibacillus. The sequence continues at coordinate 10,758 of JAHEYC010000041.1, forward strand.
ATTTAGAACAGAATTTAAAACACAGTATGCAAACAGGCACAGTAAAATTTTTCAATAACGCCAAGGGATTTGGTTTTATTAAAGCAGATTCAGGCGAAGAGGTATTCGTTCATGCAAATGATCTAATTGACAAGATCACCGAAGGTGATAAAGTTGAATTTGAAGTTCAAGACGGTAAAAAAGGCAAGAACGCAGTTAACGTTCGCAAGACCTAATATTCCCTCCAACACAAACAATTGATCTATGTACTCTTGACAAACTAGAGTTGGTGGCGTATGCTTGTCTAAAAGTGAGATACGCTTGATCTATCTGCTAATAGAAAGCGATTTTGTTCATCTCTTTTCTATACTTTTTGGCTTAAAAGATAGTAGATCCATATTATTAGGCTTTACTCAATTAATTAGCTTGTTTATATCAAGAAATCTTATACCTTTATTTAGTTAAAAGGTTTAAGAAAGATAAATCGATTTACGACCTGAAGAAATCGAGCACATTATTTCATAGTATCTCTGCAACCTTCTTTCACCTTAAAAATCACGTACTTGTTCTAGATTGATCTTGTTATTCTATTCTTGATATTATTTAAGTAAGCAGAGCATGAAAAAACAAATACTAGTTATCGCATTCTTGGTATCAGGTGTTGCGTCAGCCCAAGTTTGGTCAGAGAATTTTAATTTAGCAACTGTTCCGCTTTTACCAAGTGCTTGGTTTCAAAACAACATTGATGGATTAACTCCCAACGCATCAATTTCATCTTATAATTTTGGCACAAATGCCGGCGTTACTCGTAATGTATCAACTTCTTTCGGATTACACCCTAGTTACGGTGGTGCTCTGTTAACAACTTCAAAATACACTTCGCCAGGAACATCAAATGATTGGGTTATTTCGCCAAACTTCAATGTTCCAGCAAATTCAGTTTTCAATTGGGACGTTACCTCGCTTGATCCTATTGCAACCGGTATTTATGAAGTGAGGATATCTACAACTGGAACCACAGTCGCTAACTTCACTGCAAATCCTCCTTTATTCGCAATTGCCGGTGAGATCTATAATCCAGGCAATGCGATCACTGTTGGCTTTACACAACGCGGTGTTAGTCTTGACGCATACGCAGGACAAAATGTACATCTTGCAATTCACGATATAGGAAATGACAGATGGCAAACTGCCTATGATAATTTCGCTGTAACGGTTCCTGCAAATCAACACGACGGAAGTATTTTATCAGTTAACGGTTTAACTCGTTACATGGTAGGTGCATATAATCAAAATATCAGCGGAACTTTCAAGCAATTCGGATATGGAACTGCTACAACTGCGGTTATAAACTGTTTGGTTAATAACGGAACTCCAATAACTCAAACTTTTACTTTTGGAACGCCGGTCCCCTATTATGGAAGTTCTAACTTCACATTCACAAATCCAGTAAACCTTGGATTAGGTATTAACAAGATCAAAGTTTGGGTAAGTGCTATCAACGGAATATCAGAGGTTAATATGGTTAATGATACAGCTTTTCAATATGTATATGTTGCTTCGCAATACACGAACCGACATGCTTTAATAGAAGGTTTCTGTTCTTCCACTTGCCCACCATGTGCTAGCGTCCATAACAACTTTGATCCATTATTAATTGCTAACAATGCTAATTCTGCAGGAGGAGATGTAAACGTTATCAACTATCAAATGAATTGGCCATCTCCGCAAAACGACCCTAGTTACAATCCTGATGGATTTATTAGAAGAGCTTACTATAATTGTAATTCGATCCCGTATGATATCGCCAATGGAAATATTGCAATGACATCTCGCAATCAAACTGAAATTAATTCCGCAAAGGTGGTGCCAGCCTTTGTTGCCATTACAGCTTATATGAATTTTATTGGAAATAACTTTGTTGGAAGCGCTAATATAACCCCATATGTGAGTATTCCAACGGCATCACCCTTAAAAGTATTTCAAGTATTGGCTCAAAAGAGTTATTCTTATAATGGCGCCTCCACCACGCAAAAAATGTACTATCACGTAATGAGGAAAATGTTTCCTGATGGTAATGGTGTTGTACTAATTCCAACAGATGGTGTTTTACAAACTGTGTCATTTTCTCACATTCCAAGCTTTGGTAATTTATTCTCAGGAACACCAGCTCAAGACACCTATAATTTTTGGACCTCGACTGTGGTTATTGAATATGAATATATTGTTTTTGTGCAAGATATGGTGTCTAAAGAAATATTGAATAGCGCTTCTTCGCAATTTGGTCCTTTTGCCACCGGTTTGGTGAATCTTAAGAATGATGAAAAAATTGGCGTTTATCCAAATCCTGCAAAAGATGACATTGTGGTTGGAATAAAACTAAAAAATGAATCAAAAGTTACTCTTACAATTTTTGATATAAATGGAAGGGTTGTTTATTCAAACAAAGATGCTTGCATTGATCAGGGGCAAAACGAGATCAAGATCAATACATCTGAATTTACAAGCGGATCCTATAATATTATTGTTAATACGAACGAAGGCGTATTAACCGAAAAAATGATCATAAGTAAGTAAGGGAATAATTTACAACTAAAAGGATCATTTATCCTAAGTTGTTTTCCTCCTCCGTCATTTGCTCCGCAAATGCCACCTCCTCAAGAGGAGGATGGGGTTACTCGAAATAATCTTTCATCCGCTCAAAGAAACTCTTTTGATTTTTTGCGGGATTTGGTTTGAAGTTTGCTGAGGTTCGCAATTGTTCGATCATCTTTTTTTCGTCGGATGATAAAGTTGTAGGAGTGTAAACACTTATCTCTACCATAAGATCTCCTTTATAATACGAATTCACATCGGGTAAACCTTTTCCTTTTAAGCGTAATACTTTTCCGCTTTGCGTTCCGGGATCAATTTTTATTTTGGCTTTGCCTTCCACTAAAGGAATATCTACTGATGTTCCTAAAATTGCATCAGGCATACTCACATGTAAATTATAAACTAAATGTTGGCCTTCGCGTTTTAATTCCGGATGTTCTTCTTCTTCAATTAAAACAATGAGGTCACCATTAATTCCACCACGCACAGCCGCATTTCCTTTTCCACTTACATTTAATTGCATTCCTTCGGCAACACCGGCCGGAATGTTTAGTGAAATTGTCTCTTCGCCGCGCACAACACCTTCGCCATGGCAGGTATTACATTTATCTTTAATTATTTTTCCTTCGCCGTGACAGGAATTACAAGTAGTTTGTGTTTGCATAGCGCCCAACATGGTTTGTTGAACTTTGGTGATCACACCGGAGCCATTACAGATCTTGCACGTATCGTACGCATTTCCTTTTGCACCACTGCCACTGCATGTATTACAAGCAACTTGTTTGTTTACTTTAATTTTTTTCTCAACACCATTGGCAATTTCCGAAAGATTCATTTTTACTTTCACACGCAAATTGCTTCCGCGATTCACTCTTCTTCCACCTCGCGATCCTCCACCGCCAAAACCGCCAAAACCACCACCAAAAATATCTCCGAACTGACTAAAGATATCGTCCATATTCATTCCACCACCGCCAAACCCACCTGCACCGCCGCTTGCAGCACCACCAACACCGGCGTGACCAAACTGATCGTAACGCTGACGTTTTTCTTTTGTGCTTAAAACTTCGTAGGCCTCGGCTGCTTCTTTGAATTTTTCTTCCGCACTTTTATCATTCGGATTTTTATCGGGATGATATTTAATAGCAAGCTTGCGATAGGCTTTTTTTATTTCGTCCTCGTTCGCACTTTTTGCAATACCTAATATTTCGTAAAAATCTCTCTTAGCCATTTTTTTCTAACTTCCCACAACTACTTTTGCAAAACGAATTACTTTATCTCCCAATTTATATCCCTTCTCAACTTCATCAACCACTTTTCCTTTTTGATCATCGCTTGCTGCGGGAATATGCGTAATTGCTTCCATAAGATCCGCATCAAAAACTTCGCCTTTGCAATCAAATGCAGTTAAGCCTTTTTGCTGCGTTGTATTTTTTAATTTGTGATAGATCAAATTCAAACCATCCTTTATAGCTTTTACATCGGTAACATTCTCATTGGCTTTAATGGCTCTTTCAAAGTCGTCGATCACCGGTAAAATGGCCTTTAAAACCTCTTCATTAGCGGTTTTAAGGTAGTCAACCTTTTCTTTATGCGTTCGCTTACGAAAGTTGTCGAACTCCGAATATAACCTCAAATACTTATCGTTCAATTCGGCTAATTTGCCGGACGTATCTTCGTCCTTTTCGTTGCTCACAGAGTTTGTCGAAGTGTCAGTTTTTAACTCATTTTGGTTCAAATTGTCAGTTTGATCCAAGCCAGAATCATCATTAACCTCAGGGTTATTGTCTAAATTATCTTTATTCTCCATGGTACAAGGCTTTATGCCCGCAAGGTAATAACAATAATGCTGCCAGAGGGGCTTTTTCGCTAAAATGTCAGTCTTTATACACCTTGAATTCAACCCTCTGATTCTTCATATGCTGTTCGTCGGAACAACCTTGAGGGTTTTTGCATTCGAATAAGGGTTGAGAATTACCCTTCACAATTATTTTGATATGGCTTAATGGAATTCCTTTTCTAAGTAAAAATGCTTTAACGGCATTGGCTTGTTTTTGCGCTAAGGCCATTGCAGTTTTAGGGTCTAATTTTGTACTGGTATGCCCGGTAACATCCACAAATAAACCATCGTTCTTCTTAAGCATTTCGATGATACCTTTTAATTCAAATTCGTCTTTTGGACTCAATTCAGCTCCAGCATTTTTAAACACTAAATGTTTGTTCACATCAATTTGATCGATCTTTCCTTCCAATGGCGCATCCTCATTTGGAGCTGTTATTTTTGTGTTCCAGTTCGATGGTACATAAAATACAAATCCGTTATCCGAGTTCTTTGATTCAACAATACGTTCACCTTTTTCATTAAAAATAGCTAACGGATCCGATACCATGATATCAGCGCCGTTATCCATCTTCAAAATAAAATCCTGATTAAGTTTTATTTCTGTAAAAAGAAATTTCCCGTCCTTATCCGTCATGCTTCTTTCGATCGAATCGCCATAGGCATTGAATAAATATAATCTTGCAAATGGAAATACATCACTGCTATTAGAAGAGTAGGCTATTGTACCAACTACATCTTTTCGTATCGGTTGAAAATTCTTTTTCTCATCCAATATCTCTTCAATGATAGTGATCTTAGGATTGATGGCTATCACCAAACCATTTTCGTCAACAACAATATCGGTTGGTAAACTGGTGATGCCATATTTTTTGCAAAGATCATCGTTATATCCGCGCACTGCAATTCCATTAACTACATTCACCAAACTGTCTGCGATCACCTCATCATTCCACGCCGTTTTATCACTTTGCACGGCTATCTCTAATACTTCAAAACCTTCTGCACCTTTGTACATGGCATTCTTATAACGTTTTGCCAAGCGGTTAAATGGTTTGTTGTAGAACATCGATTTTTCTACACTCGTACTGTAAAAATGCAATAGCACAATTCGTCCCATATAAGGCATAGAAAACCCTTGTGTCGAATTTTTTGGCATGTTCAATACGAACGATTGGGCTTTATCGCCGATCTTAATAGTTGGCTCTTGTGCAATAAGCACAAAGCAAAACATGATCAATAATATGATACTTCCCTTTTTCAATTGGTCACATATTTTTGTAAAGTTGTTTTTAAACTTTCACCGGTTAAATTCATGGCAACAATAATTCCTTCACCATTCACTAAATAATTACTTGGAATGCTTATGATGCGATATTGCATCGCGGGATCGCTGCTCCAACCTTTAAGATCGCACACATGTGTGTTCCAAAGCAAACTGTCTTTTTTTATGGCAGCTTCCCAAAGATCTTTTCTAAAATCCAACGACACACCCAACACAGTAAATCCTGCTTTTGCGTTCTTGAATTTTTTATTTTTATAACTCATGTATGTTCTCACAACATTTGGATTCTCTTTTCGGCACGGACCACACCAACTCGCCCAAAAATCTATCAAAACCATTTTGCCTTTTAAAGCAGATAAAGTAATAACAGAATCTTTTGTGTCCTTGCCTGTGATCTCCGGTGCCTTGTTTCCTAAGTTCAGTCCAATAGGTACAGTTGGTTCGGGAGTGCTTGCGGTAACTGTTCTATCTTCTTTAGCACTCTTACAATTTAAAAGTGTAAAGCAAAATAAAACAAGTATGATGCTTACACTTCTCAAGCCTGTTTTCGAATAATTTGCGCGCCTATAGCATTCAGGCGTGTATCAATATTTTGGTAACCGCGGTCAATTTGATTAATGTTGAAAATAGTGCTTTTCCCTTTAGCGCTCATGGCTGCAATTAATAAGGCAACGCCGGCGCGAATATCGGGACTCGCCATTTGTATACCTCGTAATTGAACTTTTCTATCCAATCCCATCACGGTAGCACGATGCGGATCGCACAAAATAATTTTGGCACCCATATCAATTAATTTATCTACAAAGAACAAACGACTCTCAAACATTTTTTGGTGGATCAACACATTTCCGCGTGCTTGAATAGCGGTTACCAAAGCAATACTAATTAGATCGGGAGTAAAGCCCGGCCAAATGGCATCGCTAATGGTCATAATAGATCCATCAATAAAACTTTCTAATTCGTAATGTTCTTGCTCCGGAATAAAAATATCATCGCCTCTGCGTTCCATTTGAATTCCTAATCTTCCAAATATCGTTGGGATGATGCCAAGGTTATCGTAGCTAACATCCTTAATTGTAATTTCCGATTGCGTTATCGCTGCCATTCCAATAAATGATCCTATCTCGATCATATCGGGTAACAAACGATGCGTAGTTCCTTTTAATTCTTTTACTCCTTCTATGCTGAGTAAATTAGATCCAATGCCACTTATTTTTGCACCCATGCGATTAAGCATTTTGCAAAGTTGTTGCAAATACGGTTCGCAAGCCGCATTGTAAATAGTTGTAATTCCTTCGGCCATGCTTGCGGCCATTACAATATTTGCTGTTCCTGTAACCGACGCTTCATCCAACAACATATAAGCACCACGTAAATTTTTTCCTTCTACCTGAAATATCTCATTGGCATCATCGTAATTAAATTTTGCGCCCAACGATTCAAATCCCATGAAGTGTGTATCCACTCTTCGTCTTCCAATTTTATCACCACCCGGCTTTGGCATGTACGCTTTTCCAAAACGTGTAAGCATTGGACCAACGATCATCATACTCCCGCGTAAACCTCCGCCTTTCTTTTTAAATTCGGGCGATACTAAATAATCTACATTCACATTGTCTGCTTGAAATGTAAATTCTTCGTGACCCGTGCTTTCAATTTTTACGCCGAGGTCTCTTAATAGATCAATGAGTTTATTGATGTCAACAATGTTGGGAACATTGCTTATCACAACTTTTTCTTTTGTAAGTAACACAGCGCAGAGGATCTGTAATGCTTCGTTCTTCGCGCCCTGTGGTATTATGTTTCCCTTTAACTTATTACCTCCGTGAACTTCAAATAGTGCCATGCGCTGTTAATATTTTCGTTTGTGTTTGTGATGACCACCTTTGTGTTTATTGTTCTTGTGGCCGCTATGTCCGTGAAAATGTTTTTTAACAGGACCTCTTAATTCCTGGTGCGAACTCAAAACGGTATTCTCATCCATTTGTAAAGCACCTTCCGATAATTCTTTTAGATTCTTCAAAACAACATCATCGGTAATTGAATCTTTATTCCAATTGAAATATGATTTTTTTAAATGGTTCGCTATTTGTCTTGTTAATTCTGCTTTTTCAGCACCCTCAGGTAAAACTTTCGCTTTTTTGATGATCTCTTCAATGGTCTTTCCGTAATGCTTATAACGGATCTTTCCGGCAGGGTATTTTAGGATCTTAGGTTTAGAGATGAATGTCTCTGCACTTGGTCTTGGGTATGGACTATCCACATCCAATTTAAAGTTAGAGATGATGAATAAATGATCCCATAATTTATGGTTAAAATCGGCTATATCCCTCAAATAAGGGTTCAATTGGCCCATGACCTGAATGATGGCTTTGGCGCAAATATTGCGTTCGTCCCTGTCCTTGATAGAGATACAGTGATCGATCATGTTTTGGATGTTGCGGCCGTACTCGGGAATTATGAGCTTTTCAAGCTGTGTATTATAGTCCATTTCTCTTGGTTCTAAGACATTAAAGATAGTGAAAAAACCTGTTATTATGACCTTAATAATTATTTTAATTAAAAGGGTGGTGTTAGCAGTTAAAATCTGTTATATTTATGGGATAAAAATTTAGAAAAGATGAATGCAACATTCGATTTAAAGACCGCCGTGGCAAATATTGCAGGCCGTTGGAATTACAAGTTAGATGAAGTTAGCCCGGGCGTTTTTCGCTTGGATGTGGCTATTAAAATGAAGGACGGAAGTTTCCGTTATCAGTTTGTTTGGGCATGGATAATTGCCGGACGTCACTTTGGAAAAGATGTGGTTTATATGAACAGCCGTTGCGGTGAGTATAACGCTAATTTGAACCATTATAAACTCTTAAAAGAGGGTGGATATGGTACCTATGCATCGGTAACAATTACTACCGATAAACGCAAAGATGGCACTCCTTGCGAAAGCATTATTGTGCAAGCGGTTCAGCCGGTTGAGCATACCACCGAAGCCATTTTAAATGAGGCTATTTATGATGTGGCGTATAATGCCGACATTATTGAGGAGACTTATTTTGGTGGAGATAATAACTAAGTATAAGAAGGAAGTTATAAGTATAAGAATGGGGCCAAAGTCGATGATTTTGGCCTCGTTTCGTCTTTGGTTTTTATAGTAGATTTTTAATAAAAATAAGTATATTCGTACCTCTAAAAACAGATCCATATGGCCGTATTAGTTAATAAGAATTCGAAGGTAATTGTACAAGGTTTTACCGGTGGGGAAGGAACTTTTCATGCAACTGCCATGATAGAATATGGAACAAATGTGGTTGGTGGAGTTACTCCGGGAAAGGGCGGAACAAAACATCTCGAAAGACCTGTATTTAATACGGTAGCTGAGGCTGTAAAAATTGCCGGAGCTGATGTTTCTATCATTTTTGTGCCTGCTGCTTTTGCTGCAGATGCCATTATGGAAGCTGCCGATGCAGGAATAAAAGTAATTGTTTGTATCACCGAAGGAATTCCTGTAAAGGATATGATCCAAGCAAAAGAATATATCAAAACAAAAGGTTGTCGTTTAGTTGGCCCTAATTGTCCGGGTGTTATTAGCGCAGGCGAAGCAAAAGTTGGCATCATGCCGGGTTTTGTTTTCAAGAAAGGAAAAATTGGGATCATTTCAAAAAGTGGAACGCTTACGTATGAAGCAGCCGATCAAATTGCGAAAGCAGGATTGGGTGTGAGTACAGCAATTGGAATTGGTGGAGATCCAATTATTGGAACCACTACGAAAGATGCTGTAGAAATGTTGATGAACGATCCGGATACGGAAGCGATAGTAATGATAGGCGAGATAGGCGGGAATTTAGAAGCTGATGCTGCGCGTTGGGTAAAAGCAAACGGAAATAAAAAACCGGTTGTTGGTTTTATTGCAGGACAAACTGCGCCTAAAGGAAGAACCATGGGACATGCGGGAGCAATTGTTGGCGGAAAAGATGATACAGCCCAAGCAAAAATGCAGATCTTGCGCGAGAACGGAATTACGGTTTGTGAGAGTCCTGCCGAAATTGGAAAAACAATGGCTAAAGTTTTAAAAGGAGAAAAAGTTGCGTAATGCAAATAAAATAAATTTTAAAAGCTGTTCGCGAGGGCGGCTTTTTTTATGTTCATTCATTTGCTTATTGAATTTGAATTTTGTTTTTGCTCAAAAAACAGAGGTCATTCATCAATCGGATTTTAAGCATGATTATGTGTTGCCACGTTCGGAATACCTGGAAAATCTTAAGGATACCAGTTCAAGTAAATATGTAGCAACACTTAGAGCTACTTGTAAAAGTCGTCCAGGAAGTATTGGAGGAATTGTAACATTGATTGGAATGCGGTCGAAAGAATTGGGTGGTAATGTTTTTTATTTGAGTTCATATCAAGAAGTTGATTCTTCTTTAACCATGATCATAAAAGTATATTATGCGTTCAAAAAGGTATTTGACGCTAATGAAAGAAATAGATTGAAACAAAAAGTGATGGTTTATAGCAGTGACAAGCATATAGATCGTTATCAGTGCTTTCTCCTTAACGATTCACTTAAATGTTTCAATAGCAGGAATACTTTTGAATTTGCGCCCAAGCCGGGAGAAAAATATGTCGTGAGAACATGTTCCGGACCTCAATTCCTCATCGTTGTGATCAGCGGAGTTCCAATAGTTATACCGAAGAAAACAAAAGCAAAGATAAAATATAAAGAAGGTGCTGAAATGCTCTTTGTTGGTATATCCTCCGGCGGATTGGTGAAAAAAGAACAGATAAACCCAAAAGGGAAAATGCATATTGCAAAAAGTGGATTGGGTTTTCTCGAATATAGAGTTGGAAGAGTATTAATGGAAATATATAAACCGGAAAACTAAATTTATGAAACTATACAGTGTAAACGCAGGTTATTTTAAATTAGATGGTGGTGCCATGTTTGGCGTAGTGCCAAAAAGTATTTGGAATAAATTAAATCCTGCCGACGATAATAATATGTGCAATTGGGCCACGCGTTGTTTATTAATTGAAGATGGCAAACGATTAATTTTAGTTGACAATGGAATGGGGGATAAGCAAGATGCAAAATTCTTTGGCTATTATTATTTGAATGGCGATGATACTTTACAAAGGTCGATGGCCGCTCATGGCTTTAGTTTTGATGATGTAACGGATGTTGTATTAACGCATTTACATTTTGATCATTGCGGAGGAAGCATTAAATGGAGTGATGATAAAAGTAAATTGGTCCCCGCATTTAAAAATGCGAAATATTATGTGAACGAAAAACATTGGAATTGGGCGGTGCATCCAAATGCAAGGGAAAAAGCCAGTTTTTTAAAAGAGAATATTTTACCGATCCAAGAAAGCGGACAATTGAATTTTATTACTGAAAGCAGCAAGGTAATTGATAACATGAGTTTTGTTGAGGTGAACGGACACACCGAAGCCATGATGTTGCCAAAAATAAATTATAAAGGACAAACTATTTTATACATGGCCGATCTTATTCCGAGCGTGGGGCATTTGCCTTTGCCGTATATTATGGGCTATGATGTGAGACCGCTAGAAACCTTAAAAGAAAAAACTTCTATTTTGGCTGAAGCTGCAAAAAATAATTGGTTGTTATTTTTTGAACACGATAATTCGGTTGAATTAATTTCTTTGGAACAGACAGAGAAGGGTGTGAAGAAGAAAGATGTGTTAAAAGTTGGGGACCTTTGATGGCACGCGGATAACGCAGATTGCTTATGATTAGCGCGGATAAACGGTGTCACCCTGAGCGGAGTCGAAGGGCGACCATTCAATAACTTAACGGAGCCGTCGTGCTTCGACTACGCTCAGCATGACGGTAAGGATAAGCAGTATGACTGAGTGGGTCACCCTGAGCGGTCCCGATAGCTATCGGGTCGAAGGGCGACCATTACTCCTTCACAAATTTCTTCACTCCAATAATTCTTCCCTCATCTAATACATTAAAAACATAAACGCCTTGTTTTAATTCAGAAATGTTGAGTAAATTATTTTTGTTTCCCGAAAGTTCTCCCTTCTTAATTTGTTTTCCTGCAAGATCGGTGATGTTGTAAGTATATGTTTTATTTTCGGAAGAACTAAGATCAATAGTTATTTCTTTGAAGGTGGGGTTGGGGTAGAGGTAGAAACTATTTATGCCATTTTGATATTCATTCACTTGCATAGGCATACAAATAAATGGTAAGTATGGAAATGAAAACATAACATGAGCACTGGAAAAATAATGATGTACAGGTAAAGTAACATCTGACAAATTGTTATTACTCACACTTACTCCTACCATTATGGTTGCTGAATTTGTTGAACTAATTGTACTTGGGCCAGCTTTTAAATATGGAGATAAATAATGAAAATAGGCTTTGTCTTTAACAGCCGCAATTGAAGAGCCTGTAATATTATACTCATCGTTACTAAGCTCTCCATCACAGACTCTGAAAGCCCTTATCTTAATATTAGGAAATTCGTTCCATTTTACCGCGTTTGTAGTAATGGTTGTATCCGATTCAGCCCATGAGTATAGAATATAATCTGAGGAGACCGATCGTGAGGCTTGAATACGCATGCCGGAACTCACATTTACAGACTGGCTGATGTCGACCCAAGGATTAAAAGAATAACCGGGTAAGGAAGGAATATTGGAAGGGCATTCGGTCGGAACTGAATCTATTATTTTGCATTGCCATGGTTGCGCACCATCTCCAACAAAATCTAAAATGTATGGTCTTTTTGTATTCAAATGTGGCCAAGAATAAGTTTCGGTGCCAATAGTATATTGTTGGACAAAGGTTAATGAGTCTACATGACTTTTGGCAGTTCCTTTTACGGTACTTACAATATGGAGTTTATTATTATAATCCATTGTAAGATCTATACCTTCAGATGGGTCAAAGAAAGGTACCCTAACATTCGTATTTGTATTAATACCATCTAATGAATTCAAAAGATAATTTGTTGCAGATGTTGTGCTGTTAAAGTCTATACTATTTACAAGGTACCATATAGATCCACCGGTGGTTGTCTTGTATATTATAGGTTGCCACCCAATATTTGAACCGGTGGAACCCATTCTTGATCCTATCAATACTACATAACCAACTTGCCCCGAAGGATCAAATGTCATATAAGGTTGATACCATAATTGTTTTGACCCATCTGTTTTAATAACGGTAGATGGAATAAATGAATCACATGTCCAAACAAAAACACCTGAATTAAAAGTGCCTTTCGAAATTAAAGCACCACGTAATCCTTTTGTGGCATCGCTTGATGCATTTACATCATTATAAATCGGTCCAATTGTTCTAACACCATCATCACTTGAATTAAAAGAAAAACTTGGTAGATCATGTTTGTTCATGTTTGGAGAAGCGGCAGATGAGAATGGGCTTGTGTTTGATAAAAACTGTGTATCGATCCCCGGAGAATTAGTGCCAACAGTGCCAATTAATTTGCTTGCACGAAAACTGCCTGTTATTGTTGTGCCACTTTTTGTGGAACCACTTGAAGCCAAATACGAAATTGCAACATTCGTATTCTGAGCAATAGGGAAAGGGTTCCATATTCCGCCTTGTACCTCACGTGCAATGTTTAGTGTATTAGTCCAAAGACAAGTGCTATCCCAACTTGAAAGATTGTTTGCGGGGGCGTTGTTTTTAGCTATGTAACCAACAATAGTTCCTTCATTTCCATCCGAAGCAGGATTATAACTTAAGCTTTTGCGACTAATAAATGAATATGCACTAAGGATGGGATTGTAGTTAAGCGGTTTACTGTTGCTATATAAATTTCCAAAAATATTATAAGAACCGGTTAATCTGTAAAAAACAGCACTAAGTATCGGTTGACTTGTTTTTTGCAGATCCAAAGAGGGAGAAGGTAAATTTGTTCGTGTAACAGAAAAAGTTTTGGCTGAGTTGGTAAACAATTCGGGTTGGAACATGGCTTTTAATTTGTCTTCCATGTTCATTACACCGCTAGGTTTTCCGTTTTGCGAAAAACAAATTGTGTTTGCCAGTAAAAAATAAAATAGAGTAAATTTTATCTTCATAAATTAAATTTACAAAATAAAATTACTAATTCCAATGAGGTTCCGTTGTTAAAAATGGAATTTATGAGCAAGCATTAATAAGTGGTATGTTTTGCGGAATAAGTGGTTGTGATCTTATTTGCTACGGGACAAAATGTCCCGTTCAACTTGAGATCCGACCGCTTTGGTTGGGCGGGACATTTTGTCCCGCAAACGAATTCAAATGCCGCAAACGAATCCAGAATCCGCAAACGCATTTAGATCATATTTAATCATAATAGATCCGCGTTATCCGCGTTCCATTTAAACATTTATCCCAATAACCAACAGATCATCAATCTGCTCACGATGGCCTTTCCAAATGGTAAAAAAATCATTGAGGGTTTGCATTTGTTCGTCGGCGGATTTTGCTTTTACCGAAACTAATAATTCTTTAAAACGCTTGGTGGTTAATTTTTTATTGGTTTCGCTTCCAAATTGATCGGCGTAACCATCGGTTGTAATTACCAGCGTATCTCCTTTTTCCACTTGTATAGAGTGCTCAGTAAAGATTTGTTCGTTCTTGGTAAAACCGCCTATGGCTTGTTTAGTGGCTGTTATTTCTTCAACGCCGCTGAGGTCTTTCTTTAAAATGTATAGCGGTCGGTTAGCTCCTGCGTAAGTAACTTTTGCATTACCGTTCTTATCTTTTTCAATTCTCAAAACCGCGGCATCCATTCCGTCTTTATTACCTCCTGCATTATTTTGATTTAAGGATCGCTTTACACTAATGTTCAATTCTTGTAAGATCTCACCGGGGCTAACAGTTTTTGCCAAAGCCTTATCCAAATTCTCTTTTCCAATCAAACTCATAAAAGCCCCGGGAACACCGTGCCCTGTGCAATCTACACAGGCCACTAAAAAACCTTTAGGTGTTTCGCTGGCCCAATAAAAATCGCCACTCACAATATCCTTTGGTTTGTAGATAATAAAATAACTTTCCAAATTTTTATCCAGCATTTCTTTTGAGGCCAATAAACTTTGTTGAATAAGTTGGGCGTAATTGATACTATCTGTTATCTCTTTATTTTTTTCTTCTATCAAATGATTTTTGGCCGCAAGAATTGCAGCGTTCTTTTTATTTTGACGGTAACTGCGATATACAACAAAAATGGCGATCAACGCCATCGCTAAAGCAATACAAGATGCAACGATGAGGATCTTTTGTTTAGAATTTTGTACTGTTTTTGTTTTTATTTGTTCTTGCTGTAAAACTATTTCAGCATCTTTCTTTTCCGATTGGTAACTAATTTCCAATTCGCTTAATTGCGCTTTCAAATTTTCAGCATATAACGAGTCTTGTCCCTCATTGTAGACCATATAATCTGCCGCCGATTGTTTGTAATCGCCCAAGTAAAATGAGTTCTCGGCCCTTCCTCCCAAACCATTGTACAAATAGGTGATATGTTTTAATTCGCGTGACATATCAATACCTCGAATAAAATACTTTTGTGCTTCGCGGTAACGCTTTAATCGTTTTAAGGTATTTCCAATATTGATACAAGCACCGGCAACGCCTTTTTTATCTTTTATTTTTTCGCGCAATACCAATGCTTTTACAAGGTAATCTAATGCCAATTCGTAATTCTCTGCCATTTTATACGCTACACCAAGGTCGTTATAAGAGCTCGCAATAGCTTTATCCTTTTTCATATCCGTTCGGCATTTTAAGGCGATCATATGATGGAAAACGGAACTGTCTATTTTCTTTTCATCTTTGTAACACAAGCCTATCGCCGCGTGATTATCGGCGATTAGGTCTGTATCTTTTATTTCTGTTGCAAATTTGAGTGATGTATAAAAATGAAAGGGCGCCTTAGTGTAATTCTTCACATTGTTCATGGCAACACCGATCTTGTAATGCACTCTTGATTCGTTCTCCTTGTCGCCTAATTTTTCATAAAGCGACAGGGATCCGTAATAAAATTTGAACGCCGATTTATCATCGCGCTTAGAGTGAAGGAAATCTCCTTTTTTTAATAGCGCATACGCCTGATCTTTCTCATCAATAAATTTTGTGGCAATGAAATCAAATTTTCGCAGTTGTGGGTCAAACTCTTGCTTTGTTTTTTCTGATTGAAGTAAGGTCTTGTAAAAAACATCGATCTTTTCTTTATCTGTTTTTAAGGAATTGAGTTCTACAAATAAGGAATCAAAATTTTGCGCTTCACAGTTTACTGAAAGTAGTAATAGAGAAAGTATTACCTTAAAATTATATTTCTTTTTAAATACCAATTAATCGGCTTGTAAGAACGGATACTTGTAATCAGTTGGCGGAACCAAGGTTTCTTTAATAGTACGCGGACTAACCCAACGCAATAAATTAATTTTTGCACCGGCCTTATCATTTGTTCCGCTGCCACGTGCTCCGCCAAATGGTTGTTGTCCAACTACTGCACCCGTACATTTATCATTAATATAAAAATTACCGGCCGCGTGCTGAAGTTCCTTGGTAGCAAGTTCAATTGCGTAACGGTCCTGGGCAATAATAGAACCGGTTAGCGCGTAAATAGAAGTTGTATCAACGGTTCTTAAAATATCTTTGAAACGACTTTCATTGTAAACATAAATGGTAAGTACAGGTCCAAACAATTCCTCGCACATGGTCACATACTTTGGATCTTTTACTTTCAGAATGGTAGGTTCAATAAAATAACCTTTACTCTTATTGTATTTTCCTCCCGAAACGATCTCCACATTCTTGTCTTTTTTAGCAGCGTCGATGAACTTCACTAACTTGTCAAAACTTTTCTCGTCTATCACCGCGTTAATGAAATTAGTGAAATCCTCTGTTGGACCCATTTTCATCGACTTAAGATCTGCCTGTAAATATTTTTTCACTTCATCCCATAAATTCGATGGCACATAAGCGCGTGAACATGCCGAACATTTTTGTCCTTGATATTCAAAGGCTCCGCGTGCGATAGCTACGGCAAGAGACTTTGCTTCAGCCGACTTGTGTGCAAGTATAAAATCTTTTCCTCCGGTTTCGCCAACAATTTTTGGATAAGACCTGTATTTGTGAATGTTGTTACCAATAGTTTGCCATATATTTTGGAACACATCGGTGCTTCCTGTAAAATGTATTCCGGCAAAATCTTTATGATTAAAAACCACGTCTGCCGCATCCGGACCACTTGGGTAAATTAAATTAATTACACCATCAGGAACTCCGGCTTTTTTGAAAACTTCCATCAACACATTAGCGCTGTAGACCGCTGTATTACTTGGCTTCCAAACCACCACATTTCCCATCATGGCGCAACTGCTTGGTAAATTTCCGGCAATGGCTGTAAAATTAAATGGAGTTAAAGCGTAAATAAATCCTTCAAGTGGACGCCACTCTAGACGATTCCAAACTCCCGGCGATGAAATAGGTTGATCGGCATAAATTTCTGTCATGTACGCAACATTGAATCGTAAAAAATCAATGATCTCACATGCACTGTCAATTTCTGCTTGATATGCATTTTTACTTTGGCCCAACATGGTTGCTGCATTTAATTTGGCGCGGTATGGTCCCGCAATTAATTCGGCAGCTTTTAAAAATATACTTGCGCGATGTTCCCAACTAAGCGCCGCCCAACTTTGGCGTGCAGCAAGAGCTGCATTGATAGCTTGTTCAACATGTTTTTTTTCACTCTTGTGAAAATAGCCGAGCGTGTGTTTGTGATCGTGTGGAGGAGCGATGCGAACTTTTTTATTGTTGCGCACCTCTTTACTTCCAATATACATTGGTATATCAAGTTGCTTGCTACGCATTAATTTAAGCATAGCTTGTAATTCTTTTCGTTCAGCACTTCCTGCTGCGTATTGTTTAACCGGTTCGTTATGTGGAACGGGCACTTTATAAATTCCTTTAGGCATATTGGATCTTATTTTGTAATTTTAAAAGAGTATCAAATTTACTTGTAATTGCCTTAAACTACAAGTAAAAACATAAATTAATGAGCATTTGATAATTAGCTGAATTGAAAGGAATTACAAGAATAGTTGCGTTTGTTTTTTTGCTAATTACTTTAGTTTGTAATGCACAGCAGAATGATTCGCTTGTTAAGGTGAAAAACGATAAAAGAAGTTTTCATTATACGTATGATAATGATCTTTTTATGAGTACTGATCGTTATTACACACAAGGATCTATAGTTGAATTTAGAAATCCTGTTTTTAGCAGATCGCCCTTAGCAAAATTATTACACAAAATTTATCCGACAAAAGATGTTACTCATTGTATATCTTTCAGACAAGATGTTTTTACGCCGAAGAGTATTCGGAATAAAACACTCGATTCAACCGACAGACCTTATGCGGGTACATTTTTCTTTTCTCAAAAAGTTATCGCAACTCATCTTTGGTCAAAACTTACTTCAAGCGTTGATATTGGATGCATTGGTCCTGTCGCCTTAGGTGAAGAAATGCAAAAATTCATTCATAAGCATACAAATAATGCGGAGCCAATTGGTTGGGAAAATCAAGTAGCCAATAGTTTTGCTGCAAATTTTAATTTATGGTTCGAACATGGTTTGTTGTTATCGAAATGGTTCGATATAATTGGTGAAGCAGGAGGAAGAGCGGGAGTTACAAATACGAATGGATCGGCAGGATTATTGATCCGAGCAGGGAGAAAACGACAATGCTTTGAGTTGCTCCATCCACGTCCTGATCCAAAATGGGAATGTTTTACCACTTTTAATGGAACAGCAACTTATGTTTACCATAACGCCGCATTGCAAGGTGTTCCTTGGACAAAAAGCGTACACGTTCTTACAAAAGATAAATTAGAACGTTTTGTTTACAGATTCGATGTTGGATTAACCATTTCCGTAAAAAATTTAAGTTTGAACTATACAACTTCCTTCATAACTCCCGAATTCAAAGGCGGCTTGCCGCATGCCTGGGGCGGTTGTAATATAGTTGTGCGCTTTTAGAATTGGTAAGGATTTATGTATTAATTTTACTGTATCAATCGCCTTCGGATATATTATAGTTGTGTAATTGCCGTAGTGATACTTTTCTCACTCGTTTGTTTTTTTAATTTAAAGCATCTCAAGTTCGATTACGATTTTGAGGCATTTTTTCCCAATGAGGATAAAGAATTAGAGTTATACAATAATTACCGAACCACATTTGGTTTTGATAACGAATTTGTATTGGTATGCTTTGAGAACAAGAAAGGCATCTTCCAAAAAGATTTTTTACAAAAGGTCGATAAATTCACGCAAGAGCTTGGAGAAATTGAGAATATAGTCCGCGTAAATTCTCCTACCAATTTAAAAAGTATTGCTTGGGGTGGATTAATGCCCATTCAAAAACGCGTGCTGCATTTTGAAGATCCCGAACTTTACAAAGAAGATAGCATTGAGATCTACAATACGCCACATCTTATCGGTTCTTTTTTTCCAACAAATGCAAAGTCCTTAAGTATTTTCGCAAAAACAAAAGATCTTTTAAGTAAAAACAAAAGTGATACCCTTGCAATTGCTATTGAAAAAGCTATTTACAAATACGGTTTTGATGACGTACATTTTGTTGGAAGGGTGTTTGGACAAAAAGTTTATTTAGAGAATTTACAAAAGGAATTTGTGGTCTTTATTTTGCTTTCATTTTTTGTGATCGTTATTTTTCTTTGGTTCTCGTTCAGAAGTGTATACGGTATTGTGGTTCCTGTAATTATTTGTTTGGTAGCAATTTTGTGGACGCTCGGCATCATGAAATTCACAGGTAAATCTATTGATATTATGACGGTGATGTTACCAACCATGATGTTTGTGGCCGGAATGAGTGATGTGGTACATTTTTTTAGTAAGTATTTTGAAGAAGTTGCCAAGGGAACTTCAAAAGTGGAAATATATCCGCTTATATTGAAAGAAGTTGGTTTCCCAACATTTCTAACTCTTATTACAACTGTTGTTGGATTTTTATCTTTACTTTTTTCGAGCATAAAACCCATTAGAGATTTTGGAATTTACACCTCTATTGGTGTAGTGATCGCTTTTATTTTGAGTTATACATTTTTACCGGCATTACTTTTTTTCTTTACACCAAAGAGATCGGTCAAGGTACATGGCACAAACAATAAAATAACCGGTGTAATGAGAAACGGTTTATTTTGGATCTTCCGAAATCAAAAGACCATTCTAATAATAACCGCAGTGCTCATAGTTCTGTCGGTTATTGGAATGTTGAAGGTAAAAGTGAATAATATTTTATTGGAAGATCTGAGTGATGAGATTAAGATAAAACGCGATTTTAATTTCTTTGATGAACAGTATAGTGGTGTAAGACCTTTTGAGATCCAGATCACGTTAAAGGATAAAACTAAAAAAGTTTGGGATAGGGATGTATTGTTAGAAATAAATAAAGTAGATGAGTTCATAAAAAAGGAGTATGGTGCGGGATTTATTTTATCGTTGCCACAAGTGGTAAAAAGTATTCACCGAAGTATGGGCGATAGTTATTCCATGCCCAATGATACAGATTACACAGCTATTAAGGATGCCATCATTGATAATAAAAAGAATCGCGATCTTAAGCAATTAGTAAATGCAACCGGTGATCAAACCAAAATAAGTGCTAAAACGCGCGACATGGGAAGTATGTTGATAGCCGAACACAACAAACATCTGTTCGAATTCATTGATACGAATGTAAACAAGAACATGTTGGAATTCAATATTACCGGGGCTGCGCATTTAATGGATAGGAATAATGAATATATGGTAAGCAACATGACCCAAGGTTTTGCATTTTCGGTGATCGTAATTGCTTTCCTAACGTTTTTCTTGCATCGCAGTTGGCGAATGGTATTGGTATTTGTTTTACCAAATTTAATTCCGCTATTGATCATTGCCGGACTTATGGGTTACATGGGCATCGAATTAAAATCAGCAACTTCTTTGGTATTTAGCATTGCATTTGGAATTGCCACCGATGATACCATACATTTTATTTCGCGATTAAAAATTGAGTTAGGCTACGGTAAGAGTTTGATGTACGCGTTTAAACGAACATATTTTGAGACAGGCAAGCCTATTATTCTCACCACCTTTATTTTATTGGGTGGTTTTTTGAGTTTAATGACCAGTAATTTTCAGAGCACATATTATTTTGGCTTTTTAATTTGCATCACCATTATTGTGGCGGTGTTAGCAGATATATTTTTATTACCCGTATTATTGTTTTTAA
>JAHEYC010000042.1 GCA_023251775.1 Sphingobacteriaceae bacterium
TCGAAGTTAGAATTTATTTTCTTTCTTTTTTGAATTTCGGTCAATAATTGCACGAGCAGGAGGAACAAGACCATGTATGCGCCGTAAAGGAGGGTTATGTTGGAGAGCCAGCACATTATTGCAAACGCCAACATAGTTAATACATTGGCGCTTATTATATATATGCCAATTCCTTTTCTACTAAAAAATCGCCATAATAAAAATGTAATGAGCGAAAGAAAAAAACTGATAACGACAATGATCGGGCCAAATGAATTTTCAAATGCAAAAACAACTCCCATGGCCGAAAGAGAAGTAAAGGTTGGGGTTAAATACCAATCGTCGCCCGAATTTTCGAGCATTTCAAGGGTTTCGGAAGTAAGTACAAAGGAAGAGTCTGTTACACTTACGTTATCTACCACTGCATTTGCAGCAGCTTTTATAACGTCTTTTTTCTCAACCAATATTTTTTCTTTTTCGTTAGCAATTGCGTCGGCCTTATTATAAGCGCTTTTTCCAATGCCATCAACACACGTAGAAAAATAAAAAACAAAGGGTAAAAAATAACATGTCAGCGTTAGAAATCGTATCGCCGAAGCTGGGATGTCAATTTTTGAGAACATGATGAATGGTTTTGGTTATATTAAAGATACCGCACAAACCGACAAGTAACCCTTAAAAAAACACAAAAATCATTTATTTCTTCTCAAAACAATTGAACATCCAGTTGATCCCGAATTTATCTTTTAATTCACCAAAGTATGAACCAAAGAACATATCTGCCAACGGCATACTCACATTTCCACCTTTTGCAAGCGCGTTAAATAGTTTTTCTGTTTCGGCTCGCGTGCTTGGCTCCAAACAAATATGCATATTGTCGCCGAGCTTAAGATCAAATCCCATTTCTTTTGGAGCATCTGTTGCCATAATAACGTGTCCGCCCAAAATAGGAAGTTCCACATGCAATATCATTTTCTTTATAACATCAGCCACCGGAGGATGACCTGCCTCTGCGGGAATATCCCCAAATCGCTGTAGACCTTTGCCAATGAATTCAGTTCCAAAAACCGTTTTGTAAAAATTAAAAGCCTCTTCGGTATTTCCGGGAAAATTTAAATACGTCACAACGCGCGATGTACGGCTATGGTTTTCTTTTCGCAATTTAAAACCCTCTTTAAAGTATCTATCAAGCGCGGTAAGCGTTGCTGTAAATCCTTGTTCGAAGCCCATATCGATAATGGTTTTAAGATCGGCTTCTTTTGCAAAGGTCATGGTTACAATTACTTTTGTTCCTGTTTGTGTGGGATGAAATTCAACTCTCCAATTTGTGCTTGGTAATGTTGAATTTACATTTCCTTTATCGTCGCAAAAACTATCCTTGCCTTCAAAGAATTTTCCCTTCGAGATCTTTGTATAATTTACCAAAGCCCAATGTTTTTGCCCTTCGGGACTAACCATAGCATACGACCATTTTCCGCCCTCGCGAAAATCCATTGATCCCGTTTCGGCGCTCCATGGTTCAGGCGCCCACCATTGGTCTAAGAATTCAGATTCGGTCCACGCGCTCCAAACACTATCAGGAGAAGCATCAAACAAACGTGTTATGATAATTTGTTTATTGGCAAGATCTTTTTTGATCTGCATTCTTTCTTTAGTTTCCATGTTTTTTGTTTTTCATTTTTAATAATAAGTTATCTAATTTGCTAAATCGGCCTTCCCATATTTTTCTGAATTGCTCGAGCCATTTATCTATTTCTTTCATTTTTTTTGGATTGAG
Organism: Sphingobacteriaceae bacterium; assembly: GCA_023251775.1. Lineage (GTDB taxonomy): Bacteria > Bacteroidota > Bacteroidia > B-17B0 > Aurantibacillaceae > Aurantibacillus. The sequence continues at coordinate 1,757 of JAHEYC010000042.1, forward strand.
ATGATAATAAATTTCGCGCCCGTCAGAAACTTGTTCAACCAATTTACATTCCACAAGAATTTTAATATGTTTTGACACCGCCTGTCTGCTGCTGTCAAAATGTTCGGCAATAGCGTTCGGCGTCATGGCCTGTAAAGCGATCAAACTTAAAATAGCCCTTCGGGTTGGATCGGCTATTGCCTGAAAAACATCTCTTCTCATAATACGCAACTTATTGGTTGCAAATATATACGCAACCGTTCGGTTTCGCAAATTTATTTTTATAAGCTTAGCTAATGGCCTGAACATCAGCACAAATTTTTGATTCCCGTAAAAATCAACTACCTTGTTATCAGTAAACTTTAATGGCCTTTAATTTCCCTAAATATTTTACCCGCATTGTGTTTTTAGGACTTATTGCAAGCTCGTTACGAGTTTTTTCGCAAACCAATTGTGTTAATGAAAACACGGCTTATGACCCAGGCGAAGAACTAAACTACAAAGTTATTTATAATTGGGGTCCCATTTGGCTTGAATCGGGAAAAGCAACGTTTAGAGTAGGATCTGCCAATATAAAGGGAAGAACGTTATATGTATTTAACGGTAGTGGAAGCACATACTCGAGTTACGATTGGTTCTATAAAGTACAAGATGTTTTTGAATCTTTTGTGGATTCGGCAACTTTAAGGCCTCTTACCATCAGCGCGATCATTAGAGAAGGAGGTAAAAAAGAAAAACACAATTATTCTTTTAATTTTCACTCAAAAGAAGCGTATACAACCATAACGCGTGGAGAAAAGCCGGTGCAGAAAGACACGGTAAAAACTTCAGCCTGCACAGTAGATGTACTTACGGCAATTTATTATGCGCGCAATATCGATTATTCTAATTGCAAAAAAAATGACACCGTTAGCATGTCACTTTTACTTGATGGAAAAGTTTATCCAATTTATATTCGCTATCTCGGAAAGGCAAAATATAAGGGCGAAAGCTTAGGCGATTTTAATTGCATTAAATTTAGTCCGCTCTTAGTAGAAGGCTCTATTTTTAAAGGCGGAGAAGGAATGACGGTTTGGGTAACTAACGATAAGAATAAGATCCCCATCTATATTGAAACGCCAATTGTTGTAGGGACCATTAAAGTAAAGTTAACAAGCTATAAAGGATTAAGGAATCCTGAAGAAAGCAGAGTTAAATAGGGTTTTTATATTATGAAAACAAAAAACGTTCATTAAATTTGAATAAACATTCATCTCATGAAAAAATCAACGATGTTCTTTTTATTGGCCGCAACTTTATCGTACGGACAATTAACCATGGATTCTTTAAAAAAAATAGTAGCGCCATTAAGACTTGGTTACTCTACCTATTTTAGTGATTTTGCTGGAAAGGCAGGTTATGGCGGACCGTGGATACTTACCAAAGATGGTGGAGGCGCAGCGTTTGGCGATAACGTACTTTATAAATTTGATAAGAAAGGAAAAGAAACCTGGAAGCGACCTATTAAAGATCGTTATGAGGAAATGGAAACACAAGTGACTGCCGAGGACACTAAAGGAAATTTATTTTGTTTCATGTTAGAGTACAATCGAAAAGTATATCAAGGAGGAAATGAACGCTTAGTGTGTTATGATAAAACCGGAAAGCTATTGTTTGATAAGACCATTGGAAAAACTGCGGCGCTTAATAACCCAATTGTTTCTTATGTAAAACCTACCGATGATGGAAGAATTTATTTGCGTGGACATGTTGCTAAAGAAAAAAAGGAAAATGGAGATCCCAAATATTTGTATTGGGAAGGCTGGATAGACGCTCTAGGAAAATTAACACAAACCACAGGCGAAGAAATTGATTGGGGAAAACAGGAATGGCAAAAGAAATTTAAACCGGAGTAATAAGTTCTATTTTTTATTTGTTTCCGTATTGGTTTTTATAGTTAGCAGCTTTGTGAAAACGTTTTTGCATAAAAAACGTGTTGCAGGCGAATATCGTTGGATCTGTGTTTCAATAGTAAACGCATTTTTTGTGTCCGACAAAGTTCCCAAAGCATTAAAGTGTGTATAATTGGAACCGAAATAACCAACGTTTATAACGCTACCATTTAACGAGGCTTGCGGGATAACGTGTTCGGGGCCTATACTAAGTGTTACCAATTGAAAATGACCCATTCCTTTTGCGGGATTTACAACAGCTGTATAATTTTCGGTGGTAATGATTGGTTTATCTGAACCGGTGATCGCAGTGCACGTGCAGGCAACTTTGTAAATGCCGCTCAAAAAATTCGAACTATTTTCTATTACCTGAACCGTTCTGCTAATCGGAGCTAAAGGAACTCCTAAAGAATCACTCGCATTATATTCGAGAACATAAGTTCCCGGCATATTGGTGTTCACAGAGCCTGAAACATTAGCCCAGATAACGAGCTCTGGACATCTTATAGTTCCGTTAAAATATTTATTGACCGTTGCCCCTTCATCTGTGTATGGAACAAACAAATAAGCAGTATCATTTTTTTTACCTTCTAAAACAAGAATAGAAAGATCCGGCTGCTCAGCAATGGTTGACGCATCCTCATTGCATCCCGGCAACAAAATGACGAGCAATAAAAGGAAAACAATATCTTTTCTAAGAACAAACAGCATACTTATTTTGTTACCGGTATCACAAGATCAATAATGATCTGATCGGGCGTCCCTTTTCTTGTGACATTGAAATCTTTTGTTGCAATGATGATCTTGCCGCAAAATGTTTCTTTATTTACAAAAGGAAATTGATCGGAGATATCTTTTTTGCTATCAAATACAAAGGGGAATTTAATTTGTTTTGTAATTCCTTTTAGTGTTAAGTCTCCGGTTGCTTCGTATCCTGTTTTTGTTTTTGCAATGGCAGTTGACACAAACGTGATCTCGGGGAATTTTATTATTTCCAAGGCCTGTTTGGCATGTTCGGTCATTTCGGGGCTCGCCGAATTTAAACTTACCGCATCAACCGTTGCCATGATCTTTGATTTTTCCGGCGCCTCTTCGTCGAATGTGATAAAAGCCTTTAAGGTTTTAAAATACATTTTATCATCAAAGGCCCCAATGATCTTTACCGAATAGTTTGGTTTTACTTTCCAATTAATAGGTTTAATAATTGTAAACGCTGAAGTCAATAAAACTAGTATTCCGCCAAACAGGAAATTTAATTGTCTCATTTGGGTTGAGTTGCTTTTATAGACAAAACATATTTATATACAGCATCTTTTTGCGCATCAGAGATGCCGGCCCTAATGGCCATATTGTCAACAATATCTTTCCAGCTATCTAAAGGGCGTTTGTAAATGCTCTTAGCATTATGACACCCGACACATGCAGTTTTTGTATAAAGCTCATATCCTTCATTTAATTGTGCCATTGTAACATCTTTATATTGCGACTGAATGGTAAACAATTCTGCGTTTCCGGGAGCGTTAATTCCGTCGGCAGACTTGGAAACAACAGCAGGACCGGCAGACACTGTAGAGGTACTTGTTGATGCAACAGTTGCGGTTGAGGTACTTGTTGAAGTTGTACTTTTTTTACGCGAGCTACACGCTACAATTATGATAGCGATAATAGCAATTACGATTAGTTTGGTTGTTCTCATTTTTATGGTAAAGAGTTCAATGTACCATAAATAATCTTTTACAAGATCTAACGAGGCCTGATTTTATAATTTTTTAAGGTCTTTTAACTTAACGGAAACGATAACAGGATCTATTTTTCTAAGATCACCTTCTTTGTATAACGTATTTCTCCATCAGATAACTTTAAGAAATAAATCCCTTCTGCTAAACCCGAGAGATCAAAACGAACTGTATTTTTTCCTGACTGACGAAGAGTGCTCGGCTCGCTTCGTAAAACTCTTCCATACACATCTTGCAACTCAATACGCATTTTCTTTTCAGAGTATAAATTAAAATCAAGCGTTAATTGTCCTGCTGTTGGATTTGGATATACCTGTAAGGAATTCTCGAATACTTGTTTTTCGCTCAACGCTGTAGTTATGCAATTACCCGGCATTTTTAAATCGAGCCATGCAAGACGTTTTTTGATCCACCATTTTAATGTATCGCATTCTAATTGAAGCGTTGTGTTAAGCGTAAATTTTGTATAGTGCCTTGCGCTTGGCCCATTCCCCACATATGTTCTTACACTATCAATGATCTTAAAGATGTGAACCGTATCAAGGGTAGTGCTTCTTAATTGCGTCCAACGACATTTTAGATCATTCCTATAACTACTATCCTGTAACAAACGTCCCCACCAAAACGGAACATGGAAACTTTGGTTCACCCAGCATGTGGTTTTGTAAGCCCAACCGGTATCTTGTTCAAAGGTGCAAATTTTAGCGTTGTATAATGACGAATTAAAATCCCAAAGTGGACCGGCTTTTATTTTTCCGCCTTTACTTTTTTTGTCTTTATATAAATAAGCACTTCGTCTGAACGCATCTACGCTTTTACTAAACTCTTGCATAAAAAAGAAATCGATGAATGTATTGTGATCGATAAATTTTTTATAACCAATATTTGGATTAGCAAAATTAGGTCCTTGCAAAGCAGTTTCAAAAGAATCAACATAGGCTTTTAAATATGTTTTTTGTTGAATGGTGATCTCATCACCCTTTGGATATTTGTAGCTAAAGAAAACACTTGTATCATATGGCGATTTCCAACCGCTATCATTTGCCCAAATGTTTCTGTCAACTCCAAAAATATAACCGCCTGTAACCGCATCGCCGGTATTATCTAAAGGAGTTAATTTTGAAATGTTCACACGATTGTTATCGCGTTTTATTTTTTCCATCATCACGTACACGCCGCGATAATCGGGTTGCCATAACCAATCGTAAAATTGCACTTCGCAATGTTTTGTGCGTGGCGTATAATATCCCATATCGCGACCCAATTGATAAATGAGTACATTACGCATGAACGATTCATCATCAAACGGTCCGTACAATACCCAATCATGTTCAAGCGGCATTCCTAATATCACCGCATCCGAATCGGCGCCGGCAATATCACGCGTTTCGAAACCATAACTTTTTTGCAAATACCAAAACGCTTGTGAAATGGAACCGCGTTTTTCGATACCAATTTTTCCTTTGTAGCCATTTGGTTGATCTGTAATATGATTCATCACATTATAACCGTTATTAATAATACCCATGGTGGCGGTTACTTTTGGCGTATCAGGAATTGGATCCCAAGGGGGCAATAAAAAAGGGAGTTTAATAGCAACTATTGGAAGTTTTGTTGAATCAAGGGTAGGTGTTGCTGCTTGTGTACTTGCCAATGGTTGCAAGGCCTGCGCTTTTGCTGAGCTTAAGCAAAAAAGAAATGCTATTAATGCGAAAATAAAATTCTTCATGGCAATTAGACCTAGCTTTAGGGCAAAGGTTTAATGTACATCTAAGGTAATTAATTTTTGTGGAATATGCCTTATTTGAAGGCAAAGGGCTAAACCAGTAATTTACCCCTAAACCCTCTTACGGCATAATACGATTCTGCGCCATTGTGATAAACAAACACAGTGTTAAATCGACGATCGCAAAAAATGGCCCCGCCTAATTCTCTTATAGTGGCGGGTGTTTTTATCCAGCTTGATGTTTTTAGATCAAAACTTCCGAGTTTTTGCAATTCGCGATATTCTTCTTCCGTTAAAATTTCAATGCCCATTTCGACGGCCATGTTAAGCGCACTATTCTTTGGTTTATGTTCTTTTCGCGAATTCAAAGCCTCGTGGTCATAACAAGTGCTACGGCGTCCTTTTGGACTTTCTTCCGAACAATCATAAAAAATAAATTCATTTGTTTTTTTATCATAGCCAACAACATCCGGTTCGCCACCGCTTAGTTCCATTTCGTTGAGCGACCAAATTTTTTCTGAATTTGCTTCGAGTTTTGTTTGAACTTTAGCCCATTCAATTCCTTTATGACGCTGCATATTTTTTTCGAAACGTGTTTTCAATGCCTTTAAAAGTTCTTTGCTCTCTTCTGATGATAATTTCTTTTTACTGTTTTTCATAATCTGATCTTTTAATTATCTAATCATCTATTCCTTTTCCTTTTAAAATTTGAGAAGTATATTTTTTAACCCTTGCTTCACGCGTTGTCGCTTGTTTTGCCGAAGAAAAATAAAGCAGATAGCCTCTTTGTCTCCCCGGAGTTAATGCATAAAATGCTTTTTTTAAAGAGGAGCTCTCATTTAATTTGGTTTCAAATTCTTCAGGCATAGAAAATTCTTTGGTCTTTTTCATTGGCACTTTTAAACCTTTTGCTTCGATATCAATTGCTTGTTTGATATAGGCCTTCAAAGTGCTTTTCATTTTTATAATCTCTTTCATATTAGTAAAACGGATCTGTCGCGCTGCTTGTACATTTGCCGTTTGCTGAACTAAAATGCCTTTGGGATCTTTTATCAAAACGCCCTTAAAAAATAAGTAGGCGCAATACTCTTTGAATCCGTGCATTAAAACAATATTATTTCCTTTAAGCGTATAACACGGATGACCCCACTTTAATTCTTCATTCAATCCGCAACTTAAGGCAATGGTCCTTAATGCCACAAATTCTTCGTGCCATTTTTTACCTTTCAAAAAATAGAACTCTACTTTTGGACTTGTTTTATTCATGACCCAAATTTAATATTAGTTTTTTATCTTAGAGAATAATTTTAGTTTTTCGGAATTGGCTTATCCCCACTATGTTTTCCGTTCTTGTAAATCATTATGCGCTCAAGATCTCCTTTTTTATTGTATAAATAGTTCTCAAATTTTATAGTGTCTAATTCAAAACCTTTTTGTTTAACAGCATATTTAAAATTAATAAAACCATCGTATTGATGTTGGAATGAGGGGAAAAAAGTAACGAAGATAAATTCTGCTTTTGCTGTATCTATCCATCCAACTAAATTTATATATGGCGAAGATCTTTTGTATAATGATCTATGCGCGGTTACCTCCTCTGTCGTTAATAAGGAGATCTTCACTCCCTTTATCACCTTGGGCAGAACTATGTCTGGAAAATCATAGAGCTTTCCAAAAAATAAAGTGTCAAAAGCAGACTTGTTATTTTGTTGTGCAGCAGTAATAAATTCTGCTATAGCAAGAGAATATGTATTTATTAATTCATTATTTGACAACGATCCGCTCGGCGCGGAAACAATAGTTGAGTCGTTTGTTCTTTGTCGCGAAGGGTCCGTAACTTTTTCCTCAGTTGAATTGTTGCAGGCGATGAACAAAAATAAGATGAACGTAAAAGCAACAGGAGTTCTCATAATTAAATATACAAAAACTTTTTTGGCCGCAAGAACAATTAATCCATAAACATTATTTGATCACTACAATTTTAGCGCGACCAATACTTCCGTCTACTGAAGTTTTTACCAGCCAATAAATTCCTGAAGGAATTGCGGATAGATACAAGGTGAACTTATTGGATTCAATTAAACTATGATCTTTTAACAAACATAATTTTCCCGAAAAATCATAGAGTTTTAATTGCGCATAATCAAAACTTGATTGATCGTTAACAATGGTGATCTGATCACTGGTTGGATTTGGATAAACTGTAAGAGCGTACACCCTGTCATTACTAAGATAACATTCGCGTTCCCAGCCTTTGGTTTGTTTTTCTATCCACTCGCGTTGTTGCTTTATTATGGTGAACAAGCCCGGATAGCGGATGCGTAAGGCATAACCTGCTTTTGTAATTGATACTACATCTTCGGTTTGCGTTGTAAGCGAATTTTTAAAAGCTTCATACGTATTATATTTATACGGATCGGCTTCATAGGCCGCGTCGATAAGCTGATGACGTTTAACCATAAATTTACCCAAGTGTTCAATGGTAAAATGTGTATTCGCTAATCTGCAAACATTGTCAAGGTATTCTTGCTTCCAATCATCATATTCAAATATTCGCGATAGAAGCGGACGTTCATCGAATTGTGGTGTTGGGATCAAATATCCATCGAGCAACGATGTTTTTCCGATCACTTTAATATCTTGAAAAGATTCGTTCATATCCCAAGGGATCCAGCGGATCATGCCATCGGGATGTTCGTAAAGGAAAAAATTATTTCCGCCGCCCCAATAACTATCCCAACTCTTTGCACATTTTTCAACGGCCAATATCTTTAGATAATTGTGCACATCAAATCGTTTTTCGAATTCTTGTTTAAAATTAGCGCTGTGGTCGTTATTGATAAATTCAATGAAGGAAAGAAGTTTGCTCCAATCATCAATTGAATCATTAGTGGTAAGTTGAAAATTCTTGTTCTTATAAGATTCTTTATCATTTCCTAACCATTGCAAATACATTTGCGCATTGCGATCGGTCTTGTAAAGGTTGCCATTGTTATTGGCCGAACCAAAATTACTCTTGAGAAATCGCTTATCGATATTTTCTATGATCGTATACAGTCCAATATATTCACCATTCACATAAAGCTTGGCAAAAGCTGTTCGCGGCGCTAATATTCCCTCATCGCGCATTAGTTTTAAACAAACAGCATCGTGAAGAAGCGAAGGATCATTAGTAAAATTATTGAGATTCATCTTTTTTAAACCGTCGAGCGATCGGTTAGCGAAGGCATCAAACGATATCTTAAGTGGTTTTTTCTTTCCGTAACTTATCAAAGAGTTGGAAGCATTTCCTTTTTCTTTGAAACCACAACTGTCTATTGTTATCCCATCAAAAATAAATTTGCAATGGAAATAAATTTGGGGATGACCTTTTATGGACACGTTCGCTTTGTAATCTGCTTCCAATGTCTCGAACCAATCGGGCAGATCGGTCTCTATTTGCACGGTATGTAAAATGCTGTCGTTAAAAACAAGATCACCCGTTTGCGAGGATGCAACAAGCGAGGTCAATAAAAGAATATTTAAAAAAAAGATCCTCAATTTTTAAGCAAACGATGTTGTTGATTCAAGGAGGCATAATACGTTTTGAAATTGCGTTTTAAGAAATGGATCCCGATAGTAAGATTCGCGCCAAGATCATTATTTTTATTAGCAAAATTTATTTGCAGCGAAAACTTGCCGTGAATTCTCAATTGATCATTGATCTTGTAGTCGTAACCGCCAAAAGGATCGAGTGTGAACTGAACACCGTTATTGTATTTGGCATTCATTAGATCAGCTTCTAATCCCCAGAAAAAACCTTTATCGCTTAAGTAGGTAGCTTTTTTAATATAACGCTGAAATCCCACGCCAAATTTATTGATATGATAAGGTTGAGCGGGAACAAAAGTATAGGTAAAATAATTCATGATCTTTCCTCTTACGGCTTTGCCAATTTTGAATTGAAATCCCAATGACCTTCCTGCCATAGCTTCATTCCTAAACGTAGAAAAGTAAGGCGTGTTGTAATAGCCTGTATTAAAACCGGCCCAAAATGTTCTATATCTTTTACCAACGATGGTGTCTATTTCTGTCCACGAAATGTTTATTTGCGATTCGTCCATCTTAAGGAGTTTAATTCCGACTGTATCGCAAGACTTTATGGTTCCCGTTACAGAATTAGAATTTTTTAAAATAACCTCTTCGTTAATGAGTTTCTTGGGGGAGTTGCAGCTTTCTAAAAACAACAAAATGACGATCACCGCGATCAATTTCCTTTGTGTTTTGGAAGCGACTTGTATGGATCTAAAAAAGAGGTTCATTTATATAAGATGGAATTGGAGGGTATTTACCCTATTTATACTTACAAAAGGTTTTCTGCCTGTTAAAAACGTATACCGATCAACAACATATCGTCGGTTTGCTCGTAATCTTTTTGCCAGTTGTTTATTTCTTTCTCAATATGTTCGGCCTGATCTTTCATTGACATGCCTTGAACGGTTTGAAGCATATTTCTAAAGCGGCTGATCATGAATTTTTTTCCTTCATTGCCACCAAACTGATCTTGCAATCCGTCGGAGAAAATATACAGCGTATCATCAGGACTTACTTTTATCTTATGCTCCGAAAAATTCTTATCAAGGTTATGCGTAAAACTTCCAATTGGCGATTTGTTTCCTTTGATCTCCACTAACTCACCGCGTTTAAAATAATACAGAGGACGTTTTGCTCCCGAGAACGTAATTTCACCTTTACCAATTTTATAACGACAAACCGCGGCGTCCATTCCGTCGTTGGTAATGATATTACCATGCTGCTTTAATGTTTGATGCAATTTTTGATCGAGTTGCGATAAGATAGTAGCCGGATTTGTAACTCCCGAGAACGTGATGATCTGGTTCAATAATGAATTTCCAATAACGGTCATAAATGCACCCGGCACGCCATGTCCAGTGCAATCCACCGCTGCAATAATAGCCTCATCGCCAATTTTAGTGAACCAATAAAAATCTCCGCACACTACATCCTTTGGCCTATAAAAAATAAAAGAATTGGAGAACACGTCGGTGATCATTTGATCGGCCGGTAAAATAGATTCTTGAATTCGCTTGGCGTAATTAATACTGTCTTTTATCTCACTGTAGGCAATTTTTAATTTCGCGCTTTTTTCGATCACTTCAAATGTTCGTTCCTGAACCTGCTGCTCCATATTTTCCGAATACGAACGCAAACTATCGCGCATGTTAATAAGCGAATTTCCTAAAAGATCATTATCGCTTAGCTTATTATATTCTACGGTTAAATTTCCCTTTCCAATTTCGCTTGCAAATACAGAAGTGCGTGTAAAACTATCCGATAATGTATTTACCGAAGTTGCCATTTCGCCTATCACATCGTTATTGGCTAATATTTTTTCTTTTGGCAATTCGCCACGGCCTAATTGTTGAATAATGTTCTTCATTTTCAATACAGGCTCTCTAATTCCTCCCGAAATGAACGAAACAGCTATCATGATGAAAACAAAAAGTCCTATAGATGCAAATAGCATGATGTTGGTCATTCTACTTGAATCTTGCTGAATTTCGGTATTTAATATAGAAGCTTCTTCTCGATTTCGTTTTATCAAACCCTTTAGTTGATTCATGATGATCTGTGTACGAGGCAATATCTCACTTTCAACCAGCTCTTCGCATTTGAATTTTTTTTGCGGATTCTCATAATCATCGAACCCTACCAAAGTGCCCATGATGTCTTTTTCCACTTTGATAAGATCGTAAAATTTTAAAAAAGCATCCACTAAACTATCCGAATCATTTTTTTTACCTAACTGCAAAAGCTGTGCGTCGAGTTTTTTCTTGAGGGCAGGAAATTGAATTTTTTGTAAAGAATCTAAGCTTACTTTATCGTCGATACTATTTTGAAGATATACCCAATTAGTAGCATACATCTTTGATTCGGTAACAATAAGTTTGAATTTTTCGAGCGATTCAATATACGGATTGATCACTTCGGTCATTTCGGCAATGCGCGCTTTATTTTTTTTAATGATAAAATAATTGAATCCGATATTGGCTATTACAATTGTAATCACCAATAAAAAAACCGAGGTTATTTTCGGAAAACCGGTATTTAAGAATCCAAGCTTCATTGATCGAAAGTGACAATACGACAATATCCGCATTTAACACAGTAGCAACACAAATTTATCATAATAATCTCATAATCTTCTATATTTAAGGATATTATAACAGATATTTTTTTGTAAGACAGAATTTATTTTTACCTTGCTCTTGGTGATCAAAAAGCCTCTCATAGTCATTGTTTTAGCTATTTTAATGTGTTTACCGTCAATAATGGTTTCACAAACAGATTCTACAGCTGCTAAAAAAGACACTTTGGATTTTTATGACATGTCGCTTGAGCAATTGCTTAAAATGAGAGCCCACGGCGTACCTACCGAACTCGAGAAACTCATTAATTCACTTATTTCTGTTGCATCTAAAAAACCACTTAACACAAGGGAGGCTCCAAGTATTATTAGTTTAATTACGGCAGATGATATTCAAAAGTCGGGAGCAAGAGATCTTATTGATATACTACGCACAATACCCGGTTTTGATTTTGGTGTAGATGTGGAGGGCGTAGTAGGCATTGGTATTCGCGGTAATTGGGCGCACGAAGGAAAAGTATTGTTATTGATAGATGGATTAGAGATGAACGAGATCTTGTTTGCAACTACGCAATTCGGAAATCATTATCCAATTGATCTTATCAAGCGCATCGAGATCATTCGCGGTCCGGGATCGGCCATCTATGGCGGTTTTGCGGAATATGGCGTTATAAACATCATTACAAAGCAAGGCGAGGATCTTAATGGAGTTTCAACGGGTGGAATTTACGGACAAGGACAAAATGATTATTTACATCGCAACGCGTATTTTGCCGTTGGAAATAAGGTAAATGATTTTGAATACAGTTTTATGGGACACATGGGCGATGGACAAAGAAGCGATCAGAATTATACTGATTTTAATGATAGTTCCTATAACATGGCGCGGAATTCCAATATTAAACCAAATTATTTTAGCGCGTCTTTAAAATACAAAAAATTCAGCTATCGTTGGATAGGAGATTATTACAATACCTCTATGAAAGATGGGTATGGGGATGTTGTGCCCGGAATTGCAGTTCAGGAAACATATCGTTCAACGTTTCATGAGATAAAATATGTATACGAAGTCAATAAAAAATTAAGCATTACGCCGCGTTTTACATTCAAAAGTCAAACACCGTGGAATAGTAAAGCATACACTGGCAAATCGGCATATGATCGAACTGCTACAAGAGCTTTAGGAAATATAACCGCGTCGTACAATTTAAATCGCTATGTGAATTTTATTTTTGGAACTGAATATTATCAAGATAAGGCCATTGACCGTGTGGACAGCAGCTTTTTTTCAAATGGCAAACAAGAAGTTACTTATAACAATTACGCATTTTTTACACAAGGCTTGATAAAAACACGTTTTGTGAATTTTATTGTTGGTGCGCGGTACGATAAACATAATGTGTATGGAGATGCTTTTGTTCCTCGCGTTGGCTTAACAAAAAAATATGGAGCGTTTCATTTTAAAGCATTATATAGTAATTCGTTCAGGGCTCCGTCAATTGAGAACGTGAATGGGGCTACCGATAGTTTAGGGATCAAACCCGAACTAACCCGAGTTGCAGAATTAGAATTAGGATATAAACTTGGAAGAAGATCTATCATTACGATCAATGTTTTTGATATTACAACCACAAACCCTATTGTTTATAAAACCGATTCAACCAATGCTGATCTTTACATTAACGAAGGTGGATCGGGAACCAGAGGCGTTGAGGCAGAATATAAATTAAAATTGCAAAAAGTGAATCTTAGTGTAAATTATGCGTTTTACACAGCAGCAGGAAAAGATAAGATCGCTGATTACGAAGTGGAAAAAGATGAAGCGGCACTATTAGCATTTGCAAATCATCGCGTGAATTTTAGCGCCATTTGGAATCCAACGGAGGAATTATCCATTAATCTTAATGCTTCCATTTACGGTAGTCGTTGGGCCTATACCTCTTTGGATACAAGCGGAACAAGCGTGTTAGAAAAATTACCCGCAACAACCCTCCTTAATTTATTTGTGAATTGGGAGCCCGTGGACGGATTGAACATTGGCGTGGGCTGTTACGATATCTTAAATCAGAAATTCAATTTTATACAACCGTATAATGGTTATCATCCGCCATTGCCGGGCCCATCGCGTGAAATAATCTTTAAACTACAATACAATTTGCATTTTAAAGCCAAGAACAGAAAAGTAGCTAAATGAGAAACAAACCAAACATAATTAATTATAAGGCAATACTCATTGCTTTGTTATTGCTATGCGGTAGTTTCAATTCTGCAAAGGCTCAAGAAACCGATTATAAGTCGTACACACTTTTTATTTACAACTTTATGAAATATGTAGAGTGGCCTGAGGCGCAAAACAAAGGCGATTTTATTTTGGCAGTGATAGGCGATTCGCCCATCAATAAAGAATTACAAGCTTTAGCGAGCGCTAAAAAAATAAAAGGGCGAACTATTATCATAAGAAAATGTAATACCATAGAAGATACTTACGGCTGTCATTTAATATTTGTGCCAAACTCAAAAAGCTCAATGGTAAAAGCATTAAAAGATCAAACAAAAGATAAACCCGTACTAATTGTTGGTGAACGCGAGGGCTTGGCAAAAAAAGGAGCAAGCTTAAGTTTTGCAACCGAGGAAGGCGACGAATTAAAATTCGACATCAATAAAAAAGAAATTGAAATGCATCAGTTAAAGATCTCAAGCCAACTGGTGAGTTTGGGCACGTTAATAAATTAATTTCATGTTCAAGGGAAATAAAGCCATGTTGGTAGCGATCAGCCTGCTTATTTCAATAGCCGCATTTATTTTAGTGTTTTTTATTACTTACAATCTTGCGTGTATAGTATCTCCTCCGTATTTTGTAGAGGAAAATGGCGAAAGACACGGTTTGATGCCAATTGGCCAAGTATTTCTTGGAATTATTTTAGGAACAATAACAAGTATCATTTCGCTTATAATTTGTTATAAGAAGTTCAAGAAGAAGTCGAATTAGAAATGAAAAAGATAAAATTTAGTATAGCAATCATTGTTTTGAGCGAAATGTTTTCGTTCTTTCCGATAGCTATCGGGACCGATCAGCCTTGCGGTAACGCGCCTGGACTAAATAATGAGATCATCAAGATCGTGAATGCGTCTATTGGAAAAAAAGTTGGAGCAGGCGAGTGTTGGGATGTTGCGGCTGAAGCCTTAAACAGATCGGGCGCTAAATGGGACGGCAACTATAAATTTGGAAAAGTGATAGACTATAAAAAAGAATGCATTTATCCGGGAGATATTGTGCAGTTCGAGGGCGCCGAATTGAAATATAATATTGAGGATGTTTTTTACATTGAAAAATTAACGCATCACACCGCCATTATTTATACCGTTAAAAGCAAAGGCGATTTTGTTATTGCCGACCAAAACACAAAACACTCCGGAAAAAAAGTGGCAACGCATCCCTTTGATGTAAAAACATTGACCAAGGGAAAATTTAGCATTTACCGTCCGCAAAAATAACTTGTCGAAAGCACTTCATATAAACGAATTTTTACAACAGAGCAAAACTTCTGCTATCATTGATGTGAGAACACCAAAGGAATTTGAGCAAGGACATATTCCCGGCGCGATAAATATCCCATTATTTTCGAACGAAGAACGCGTTGTGGTTGGAACACTTTATAAACAAGAAGGAAGGCAAGCCGCTATTGTAAAAGGCTTAGAATTTGTTGGACCAAAAATGGCCGATATAGTTTTAAAAGCTCAAGAAATAGCAAAAGATAATACGATCTGCGTTCACTGTTGGCGGGGTGGAATGCGAAGCGGAAGTGTGGCATGGCTTTTACAAATGTATGGATTGAATGTTTTTACTTTGCAAGGGGGATATAAGCAATTTAGAAATTATGTATTAAATAGTTTTGATATAAGTAACGAAATAAAAATTTTGGGTGGACGAACAGGTTCCGGAAAAACAAAGATCCTTCAATTGTTGGAGCAAAAGAATGAAGCGGTAATAGATCTTGAAGGATTAGCCCATCACAAAGGTTCAGCATTTGGAGGTTTTGGTCAAATACAGCCCAGTCAAGAACAATTTGAGAATAAATTGTGCATGGCTTTAGAAAAAATAAAAGATGCAAAACATATTTGGATAGAAGATGAAAGTAGATTAGTTGGTAAAATGGTTATTCCATTACCTTTATGGGAAAAAATGAGAACTGCCGTTATAACATACATGGAGATCCCATTTGAAAAAAGAGCTGAAAAATTAGTAGAAGAATATGGTCCTTTGCCAAAAGAACAATTGGCGCATGCCATCAATGCCATCTCAAGAAGAATGGGTCCCGAGCAAGCAGCTAAAGCATTGGCGGCATTGGAGCTGAATGATCTTCGTGAAGTGTGTAGATTGTGTTTACTATATTATGATAAAGGATATGATCACGGATTACAAGATCGCGAAAACGTAAAATTGAAAAGATACGCTTTTGACAATGAAACGCAAGAGCAGATAGTTGAACACTTAATAAAACAGCAACGATGAATTATAAATTAACTGAATATAGCCATAGCTCAGGATGCGGTTGTAAAATTGCGCCTGATGTTTTGGAAAAAATATTGCACGGTAAATACACGGGACTAAACGATGTGCGTTTACTGGTTGGAAATGATACAAAAGATGATGCGGCGGTTTACGATATGGGCGATGGAAATGCATTGATAAGCACTGTAGATTTTTTTATGCCCATTGTGGATGATGCTTTTTCGTTTGGACAAATTGCAGCGGCCAATGCCATAAGTGATGTGTATGCTATGGGAGGAAAGCCAATTTTAGCAACTGCTATTTTAGGGTGGCCTGTTTCAAAATTACCACCCGAATTAGCAGGAGAGGTAATAATAGGAGCAAAAGAAAAATGTGCAGAAGCAGGAATTGCATTGGCAGGTGGCCATAGCATTGATAGCACCGAGCCTTTGTTCGGACTTAGCGTTAACGGCATTTTAAAAAAAGAACATCTCAAAAAAAATTCGGGCGCAAAACAAGGCAATTTAATTTATATCACAAAAAAAATTGGCAGCGGTATTTTAGCAACCGCACTAAAACGCAAAGTGATAACACTCGAATTCGAAAAAGAATTATTACAAGAATTAAAAAAACTGAACACTATAGGCGCAACATTAGGAACAAAAGGATACGTTACCGCTATAACTGATGTTACAGGATTTGGATTACTCGGACATTTAATTGAAATGATGGACGGTGCAAATTTGAGTGCAGAAATAAATTATGCAGCCATCCCCTTAATGAACGGCGTAAATGAATATGCTTCAAAAATGATAGTTCCCGATAATTTATATCGCAATTGGAATAGTTACGAGAAAAAAGTAAAACTTAATTCGCCCGAATCGTTCTTTCCCCTTTGCGATCCACAGACGAATGGCGGACTTCTTGTTTCTGTTGATCAAAAATTTCAAAATGAATTTGAGAGCATCTTGAAACAGAACGGACTTGAGGAATATGCCAAACCAATTGGAATTACTAAGGCTGCTAGCGAATTTCGCGTTGTGGTGAAGTGAAAAAGTTTCTAGTTTATTGTTTCATGTTTATGGTTTGCGGCGCGAACAAGAAACCACAAACATCAAACCACAAACAGATCGAAGCTAAATCAATTTAATGCGACTATTCTATTCATATATCAAAGTCTTTTTATACATTTGAGAAGATGAGGCGCCAGCTTTTAGTTTCAGTTTTACTAGTTTCTTTTTTCAGATCATTTTCCGATAGAGCTGAGGATTCTTTACGCTCAATTATTAACGGCGATTCCAACGACTCTTTAAAGATCATGGCGTACACTTCACTTTGCTATGTGCGCATCACTGAGCCAAACAAAGCAGTTTCTGTGTTAAAGGAAATGGAAGAGATGTGCGACAAGAAACTCAAAAGCCAAAAACTGAAAGCACTTTGTTTGCGAAAGCTTGGAGTAATGTACGGTAATTTGAATTTTTTTGATAAAGCTTTGGAGTTCACGTTTAGATCGGCACATATTTTTGAAGAACTTAATGATAAAGAAGGAATAGCGAATTGTTATAACAACATTGGAAGTTTTTATAATAATAAAGGAGAGTTCACGGCCGACAAATTATTTTATAAACGCTCTATTGAGTATCACTTAAAGGCAATTGACATTCGCATTGCGATCAACGACACCGATCAAACAGTAAATTCTTATAATAATATTGGGAATACATACATGTCCATTGAGGATTACGACAAAGCATTGGAATTTTTCAACAAGGCCTATAAGATCTATGCGCGCGTAGCCGATTTCAATGCTATGGAGATGATCAATTCCAATTTAGGCGATTGTTATTTAAGAATGTCATTGAAGAACAAGAATAATGCGTTGTTAAAACAGTCGTTGTATTATTTTTTGAATGTGCTTAAGAATTTCAATGGCACCAATCCGAACGATAGATACGCCGGTTGTTATATGAGCGTAGGAAGGATCTATTCTGCCATGGGAAATACATCCTTAGGCATCACTTATCTTGAAAAAGCAATTGCCATGAGCAAAAGTATTCGCGATAAGAATATCATTAGAAATACAGCCGAACAATTAGCAAGAGCCTACGAAGCAGCGGGCGATTATAAAAAGGCCTTGGAGAATTTTCATTTGTTCAATGCGTACAAGGATTCTTTATTGAACGAAAAAAGCAGCGGTAATATTGAGGAAATGCAAGCGCTGTATCAAACCTCACAAAAAGACAGAGAGATAGAAAAACTGAATGATGAGAAAAAAATAAAAGATGCAGAGCTTTCGCGACAACGCACTGTTATTTTTTCATCCATTTTTGGCGTGTTGTCGATCTCAATTTTAGTATTGGTATTATTGAGTCGTAGTGCATTAAAGAAAAAAGCACACAGACAATTAACTTCTGCTTACAAAAAAATTGAAATAAAAAATCAACAGATCACCGATAGCATCAATTATTCAAAACGAATTCAAAGCGCCATTTTACCACCTATTGAACTTGTGTCAAAACAGCTAAAGAACTTTTTTATTTATTATGCGCCAAAGGATATTGTGAGTGGCGATTTTTATTGGTTCACCGAAAATAACAATAAATTAATTTTCATTGTGGTAGATTGCACAGGGCATGGTGTTCCGGGAGCATTGATGAGTATGATAGGAAATACATTGTTGAACGAGATCATCAATCAAAAAGATATTGTTGAGCCCAATGAGATATTAGATCAGTTAAATAAAGGGGTTAAACATTCTTTGCGACAAAGTGGATCTGATAATGTTTCGCAAGATGACGGCATGGACGTGAGCGTATGTTGCATCGATAAAAAAGATCCTTCCGTTCTTAAATATGCTTGTGCTAATCATAGCATTTTTGTAAAAGCAAATAATAAAGTAACCGAACTCACAGGGGATATTTATTCAATTGGTGGCGACTTTGGAAAAACTGAAAAATCATTTCAAAACAAAAAACACAAACTCGAACCCAACAGTTATATTGTAATGAGCAGTGATGGATACTACGATCAGTTTGGTGGAGCAAAGGATAGTAAATTCCTAATCTCGCGCTTTGAGGAGTTGATCTTGAACACCGATCTTGAAAAAAATAATGTAGCTGAGGTTTTTGAAAAAGAAATTTCCGGATGGAAAGGATCACAAAAGCAAACAGATGATATTTTGGTGGCTGGGTTTAAAATTTAATTCTTCACCAACTCAAAAGGCATTCCGCACAATTTCGAAAAACGCTCACCCGACGAGATCATGTCTTTATCGCCTTCGTCGTAATGCCATTTTACATTTACGGGTTTCGATCGGGAAATATCACTCAATACATTAGTGATCTTAAATATCTGCTTGGCCGAAGCGGTATTGAAATATTCTAATTTAAAATGAAATTCGGTGCTGTCTAATGGAGATTTAGAATAACCCACCAACCATTCTACAATTGGATTGTAGAACCAAAACGCGTCCTCGGGAAGCGAACGCCCCGATATTTTAAAAGCGCCCGCTTTGTCGTCCAACACAACTTCCGGAGTGTCTTCAGTAGCAGCAATACGTATTTCGTTGGCCATTTTAAAACGGTATAGAAACGGAGATGGAAAGAAAAGAAAAATTACTGTCAAAATCAACTAATGAGTAGTCAATTTTATTAGAACTTTTCATACGCATATCAATGAAACCTAGGCCGGCACCCTTCTGTCCGGGCTCGGGGTCCTTCATCATTTCTTCTTGATAAACAGCTTCTAATTCGGAAAAAGGGCAGTTGTTAGCCTTGTCAATTTTAGCAGAGAGTTTTGCAATTTTATCTTTGCTGATATAATTTCCTGCCATCACAGAACAACCTGTGCTTTCAGTGGTGATCACCAATACACCGGGAACTCCTTGTCCAACCCCTGAAGGAATGGCACCATGATTACAAACATTTTGTAATAACTCCACCATCACATTCGCTGCTTTCCGTCTGAATTCAACTTCAGTTCTTGCAACACTTCCTTCGGTCATGGTAAG
Source organism: Sphingobacteriaceae bacterium (assembly GCA_023251775.1). Lineage (GTDB taxonomy): Bacteria > Bacteroidota > Bacteroidia > B-17B0 > Aurantibacillaceae > Aurantibacillus. The sequence goes on from JAHEYC010000042.1 coordinate 21,778, forward strand.
CAAACTCTTGAGATTATCGTGAGTAAATTGCCCTTGGTAAACCATGCTAATATGGTTCTCATTCGCCAATTGATGCAATTCGCGCAAACCATTGAGGCTGCTTTTTTGTTCCGAATCACTTTCGTTGGCGATCTTGGTCTTAAAATAAAAATAAGAAAGTTTATCGCTGATGTTCTTAAAACTGTAATAGAGCTTACTGCCCGATCGTCTTGCTATTTCTATCAATCCTAAACCTGCTCCACCTTTTTCTGATAATCCCGAATTCTCAAGAACATCTTTGTAATACGCCTTCAGTGCATCGGCATCCAGCGAATTGATCTTATCCAATTTTTGTTGTAAAGATTCGATATGCAAATTCTCAATAACATTACCACTGGCCATGCCATATTTACCATCCTTATTTTGCACCACAAAGAGGGCCTGATTATTTTGCGATTGAGAAACGTCCTGATGACGCGTAATGTTTTGCAACGACTCAACCATCACAAAATAAACACGTTTTTGCGTCTTAGAAACTTCACCAATAAGATTCATGTTTGTTTCGGCAAGCGCCAAGATCTTGTCGGTCAAGGAGGGATCAAATATTCCTCGGTAAACATAGGTAAGTGTATACTTTTCAAATAGCTTGAAAAGGTCAAATACAAAGTTATTTCGAGACTTGTTATCCGCCACGCGTAAAAAAGACTCCAAATGTAGTAAAAGCAATGAAAAAATAAAGGAAATCGGGCGTTTTTTTAGGGCTTTGGTCTATTTTCCAAAGCGGTTACATGCGGTCTGTGATACACCTCAAACCTCACCGAATTTGCAATAAAGCAGAACTCATTTGCCTTCTTATGAAGGTCAATTGCCTTGCGGATCATCCAGCTCTCGGCCACAACCACATTGGGATTGAGCACTACTTCAGTAAAATACCCCGCGCCATTACTGGTTTGGATCATCTTACCTTCGGCATCATCGGTATACTCTAAAACAACGATCTTTTCATCAGCGCAAAGATGCAGATACCAAAGCATATGACAGGCCGAAAGCGAGGCCAGGAGCAGGTCTTCGGGATTGTGCTTTCGTTTATCCCCTCTAAAGGCAGAGTCGGATGAGCATAGTAATTTCTTCTTTCCTTGGATATCTATTTCGTGGCTGCGCTCATAAGATTCATAATCTTTTGTGCCTTGGCCCTTGTTGCCGGTCCACTTTACACTAAGCTTATAATGGTGTTGCTTAGACATTTTGTTGGGCTAGATTTGTTCTTACAAGATAGCTATTTTCCCGCTCACAGCAAGGCCTGCAGCTAAAATAAACACAAAATAAAGAAGTGTTTTTTTGCAACCTTTTTGTATGAAAATAAGTAGCAAAATGCACGAAAGAAGTCTCCTTACAAGACGCTTTCAACTTAGTAAAAAAACACAGCTTTTGCAATAGATTTAAATTGACCGTTGATCTATTTTTTGTTGGTAAATACAAGCCTGTTCGCGCCCCCAAAAAACACATATTTAGTTATCTTCGTGAAGTTTCATCCCTTTTTTCAGTTCTGCGTTGGGACTGAGCTTGCGAAGCTTTGAATGAAAATTAAAAGAGGTAAAAACCGAAAATAAAATTGTATGCTAAACGATAAAAGTATTTTGATCACCGGCGGCACTGGTTCGTTCGGAAAAATGTTCACCAAACTTATTTTTAAAAAATTTCCAAACGTAAAACGTTTGGTTATTTTATCACGCGATGAACAAAAACATTACCAAATGGAAATGGAATATCCTGAAAAAGATTTTCCCGCCATACGATATTTTCTTGGTGACGTGAGAGATGAGAGCAGATTGGTGAGCGCATTTGAAGGAATTGATATTGTGATCCACGCGGCCGCCATGAAACATGTGCACATTGCCGAATACAATCCAATGGAATGTGTAAAGACAAATGTGCTTGGCGCAGAGAACGTGATCAATGCCGCATTTAAAACAGGCGTGAAAAAAGTTGTAGCACTTTCCACTGATAAAGCTGCTGCGCCAATTAATTTGTATGGCGCTACAAAATTAACTTCCGATAAATTATTCATCGCTGCCAACAATATCAAAGGAAAACGCGATCTAACTTTTTCGGTTGTGCGGTATGGAAATGTGATGGGATCTAACGGATCGGTAATGCCATTCTTTTTGAAAAAACGCAAAGATGGTGTTTTACCAATTACCGATAAACGAATGACGCGCTTCAATATTTCTTTGGAAGAAGGTTGTGAAATGGTGTTTAATGCTATTGAGAACGCTTGGGGCGGAGAGATATTTGTTCCAAAGATCCCTTCGTACAAAATTGTAGATGTGGCAACTGCTATTGGACCTGAATGTAAACAAGTGGAAGTAGGAATTAGACCGGGGGAAAAATTGCACGAAGAGATGATCACGTCATCCGATTCGTTCAACACATTGGATCTTGGAAAATATTATGCCATACTTCCACAACAACCAAACTTCAATGTTGAGGATTACAAAAAGAAATTTAATGCTAAACCTGTGCCTTTGCAATTTTGTTATAACTCAGGCACCAACGATCAGTGGGAAACAATAGAGAGTTTAAGAAAACAAATTGTGGAATATGTTGATCCCAATTTTAAAGTATAATAGTGAGTTTTAAAATTCCTCGCGGAAAACAATTTATTAGCGCGATCAATAAAAAAATTAAAAACGGATAAAAATGGCGTATAAAACAGAGCAAGAAAAATTTTGGGCAGAAGAATTCGGCACGAGTTATATCGAAAGAAATCAAGGCGACAAACTTTTAGCATCGAACTTGAATTTTTTTGTTAAGGCCCTCAAACAAGCGGGCAGCATTTCTTCATGTAGAGAATTTGGAGCGAACATAGGCATGAATATGAAAGCGCTTAAATTATTATTTCCTGAAATTGCATTAAAAGGAATTGAAATTAATAGTGAAGCGGCCAAAGAATTAAAAAAAGTAGTTGGAGATGATAACGTGTTCAACGGTTCAATTTTTGAAGCAAATGTTGAACAAAAAGTTCAGCTATCGCTTATCAAAGGAGTTTTAATTCACATCAATCCCGACATGTTACCTTTGGTGTATGAAAAATTATATAACTCAAGCTCAAAGTATATTTTAATAGCAGAATATTACAATCCATCGCCTGTAACAATAGCTTACAGAGGACATCAAGATCGATTGTTTAAAAGAGATTTTGCCGGAGAGTTCCTAAAAAAATTTCCCGACACAGAATTAGTGGATTATGGTTTTGCATACAGGAACGACCCTGCTTTTCCACAAGATGATATCACTTGGTTTCTTATTAAAAAATAAAGTACTATGCAAATAAGATACTGTACCAAGTGTTTATTTCCTGAAACAAAACCCGATCTTCATTTCAACGAGCAAGGCGTGTGCAGCGCTTGCATTGCAGGCGAAGAAAAAGACAAGGGGATTAACTGGAAAGAAAGAGAAAAACAATTCCGCGAGATAACTGCACATTACAAAAAGAAACCGGATGAAACCGGATGGGATTGCATCATTCCTGTTAGCGGCGGAAAGGATAGCACGTACCAAGCGTATTTTATGAAAGAAGTATGCGGCATGAATCCTTTATGCGTATGTTTTGAAACAACGGATGTTACCGAACTCGGACAAAGAAATTTGGACAACATCACAAAAATGGGAATGGATCTAATCCATTTCAAAAAAAATCACATGGCTTACAAGAGCATGGTGATAGAAGGATTTAAACGTGTTGGTGATGAGATGTGGCCAAATCATATTGGGATCTTTACAATTCCCGTTATGGTGGCTGTAAAATTTAATATTCCCTTGATCATTTGGGGCGAGAATTCGCAACAAGAATATGGCGGACCAAATTTGGAATCGGTGCGAAGCAGAACGCTTAACAGAAGGTGGCTGGAAGAATACGGTGGATTACTTGGAAATAGAATTCAAGATATGATCGGCGTGAATGGAATTACTAAAAAAGACCTGACCCCATATTTTTATCCAAGCGATGAGGATATTGACAGAGTAGGAGTGACGGGAATATTTTTGGGACATTATTTTTTCTGGGATGCACGCAAGCAATTAGAGATCGTAAAAAAACATGGCTTTGCGGTAAAAGAAGATGGACCATTAGAAGGAACGTATACCAATTACGAGAATCTGGATGAAAAATTAGTTGGCCTTCATGATTATTTAAAATTTGTAAAGTATGGTTTTGGAAGAGCAACCGATCATGCCTGTATTGATATTAGAAATAAACGATTGACGCGCGAAGAAGGATTGAAACTCGTAAAAGAGTTCGATGGAAAATATCCACACTATGCCGTAACAGAATTTATTAAATACTCAGGAATGTCGAAGCAGGAAATTGATGAGGTGATAGATTCATTCACAAACTCTGTTCTATTTGCACAAGATGCTTCGGGGAAATTCATCAAAGACAAGAATGGTAATCTTCAACGAAATTTTGAAGTAAACTAAAAATGGTTGCGATCATTGATTACGGAATGGGAAATGTTGCTTCGGTTCAAAAAGCGTTGAATTTCTTAAAGATCGAAAGTGTTATTACAAATGATCGTGAACAGATCGAAAAAGCAGACCAGCTAATTTTACCGGGCGTTGGATCTTTTTTGCAAGGCATGAAAAATTTGCAGAGCAAAGGACTTGATGTTCTTTTGACCAATGAGGTTGTAAATAAAAAGAAACGATTTTTAGGAATTTGCTTGGGCATGCAACTGCTTGCCGAAAAAGGAACCGAACCGCACGAAAATGTAGGATTAGGTTGGATAAAAGGAAAAGTGGAACGGATCGAGAATATTCCTTTGCGTGTTCCTCACATGGGATGGAATACCGTAGATGTAAAGATAAATACATTTTACAAAGACGTTGATCATAAAGATTTTTATTTCATCCACAGTTATCATTTTGTGCCCGATAGCAAGAGCGTAATTGCAGCTACAACAAATTATAGCATAGAGATCGTGGCAAGCTTACAACAAGAAAATATTTTCGCCACGCAATTTCATCCCGAAAAAAGTCAAGAGGCCGGACTAACAGTTTTACGGAACTTTTTTATAAATGCTTAAAGTAAGGATCATTCCCATTCTTACATTCAACGGATTTGGTTTAGTAAAGACAAAGAATTTCTCCACCCCTCGCATGGTGGGAAATCCTGTTCAAGCCGCAAGAGTTTATAATAGTCGCGGTGTTGATGAATTAGTTTTCCTTGATATTTTTGCTTCCGATCAAAAAAGAAAGATCAATCTCAAAATGGTGGGAGATGTGATCAAAGAATGTTACATGCCGGTTGGCATTGGCGGAGGAATAGAAACCATTGAGGACATTAACGATCTCTTAAAAATTGGTGCTGATAAAGTAGTTATAAAAACTAAAGCACTAACAGATGTTGGGTTCATTAAACAAGCCGTTGCATTTTTTGGAAGTCAGTGCATTACCATTGCAGTGGATGTTATAAAAAAGAACAATGCTTACATGATCCACAATAAACTCGGACTAGAATTATCATTGGAAGAATTTGTTTTAAAAATGGAAAGTTGCGATGTGGGTGAATATGTTCTAACGAGCGTTGATAATGATGGTATGATGCAAGGATTTGACATAGCGCTAGTGGATCTGTTTATGAAAACCACAAATAAACCGGTTGTTGCAGTAGGCGGCGGCGGAGATATGTCGCATTACAGCGAATTATTTACTAAAACAAAAGTAGAAGCTGTTGGTTCGGCAAGTATTTTCCATTTCACTCAGTACACACCACTTGATATTAAAAAAGAATTGCAAAAACATTCTATCCCTGTTCGGATCTGAATTTTATAAATGACAGAGTTTAAAAAAATAGGAATTATCATACAGGCAAGAATGGGAAGCACGCGCTTGCCATCAAAGATCATGTTGCCCGTGAAAGGAGAACCTATTTTTCAGTTTCAGATCAACCGATTGAAAAAAATTAATTATCCCTTGTTCATTGCAACAACAATCAAAGATGCAGATAATGCCGTTGTTGACTTTGCTAAAAAAAATAATATTCCCTGTTACAGAGGCGATGAAGCCAATGTACTAAGCAGATATTACGAATGTGCCAAACAATTTCAATTGGATCTAGTTGTTCGTATCACATCCGATTGTCCCTTAATTGATGCCTTTATCATTGACGAAGGCATTAAATACTATCTTCAAAACGGGAACAAGGATCTTTACCTTTCAAATGCCATCGAGAGAACCTATCCCCGCGGATTTGATTTTGAGATCTTCTCATTTGAACTTTTGCAAGAAGCATACAGCAAAGCAGAAGACATGATGGATAAAGAACATGTAACTCCGTTCATTTGGAAGAATAAAAGCGGACATGTGAACTTTAAGCACGTTAAAAGAACTACAGATGAAAGTAAATTTCGTTTAACGCTCGATACCAAAGAAGACCTTGAACTTTTAAAGATCTTGATCGAAACATGCGGAGCGGATAAATTAAGTGGTGACGAGATCATCCAACTTATGCACGCGCATCCCGAGCTGGCAATTATTAATCAGCACGTTGAACAAAAGAAAAGCTAGAACGAGAGTTTTGTTCAGAACAGAAGCCTCTGCGCTTATTGGGATGGGCCATTTAATGAGATGCATGTCGCTGGCAAAAATGATAAAGAACGATTTTGATATTTCTTTTTTACTCGAGGAACATTTACCGCAAGCAGAACACATGATGCAAGCAGAACAATTTAATTTGATATACGTTGATAAAAAAAAGAATGAAGATGCGATTTACGGCGAGGCCGACATTGTGGTATTGGATGGATATAACTTTAAAGAGATAACGCAAAAGAAAATAAAAGCACAACGCAAAAAGTTAATATTTATTGATGATATGCATAATCAACATTTTTATGCCGACGTTGTTATGAATGTTTCTGATTCTGTTTCACAAAAGGAATATTCGGCAGAACCCTACACAAAATTATTTTTAGGAAGTAAATATGCTTTGTTGAGAAATGAATTCATTCGCGCAGCAAAAAAACCGTCACGCGAGATCACAAAAGTAAAAGGGGTGTTTTTAAGCATGGGCGGTGGTGACAGCGCAAACGTCGCGTTGAAAGTTTTAAAGGCCCTTCACAAAATAACTTCTCTTACACATGTTCACGTGATGATAGGCGCGGTTAATCCTCATCAAGCAGAATTGCAATCGTACGCTGAAAGTAATAAGGGGAATACAAAAATTTTCTTTCACAAGAACATGAGTGCGGCAGAAATGATAGCACTCATGCAAGAATGCGAATTAGCTATTTGTCCCGCAAGCGGAACCTCTGTTGAATTAGCCGCCGCAGGAATAGGAATGATATCAGGATATACAGCAACAAATCAAAAAGGTATTTTAGCAGGACTTGAGGAACATAAATGCCTTGTTAACGTTGGGGATCTTAATAGCATAACCATAGAAACTCTTTCAAGCAAAATAGAAAAATGCGTAAACGATCCTGCCGCCATAAACGCTATGATCAAACAACAAAGGAAATTGATAGATGGTCATTCGCCATTACGGATCAAAAATATTTTTAGGGAATTAGAAAGCGGAATAGAATTTAGAAAAGCAACAATTACGGATACCGATCTTTATTTCCAATGGACAAATGATGATACGGTAAGACAGAATTCTTACGAACAGAACAAGATCAATTATGAAGATCATGTGGCATGGTTCAAAAATAAATTGAGTTCGCCCGATTGCTTTTTTTATCTGTTCACAAAAAATAATGAACCTGTGGGACAAGTTCGAATTGAAAATAAAAAAGAAGAAACGGTAATCGGTGTATCCATCGATGAAAAATTTCGCGGCAAAGGGTTGGGTTCCTTAATGCTTGAAATAGCAAGCACAGATTTTTTTATCCAATTCCCATACAAGACCATTAATGCATATATAAAAGAAGATAATGCAGCTTCGATCGCTATTTTTAAGAAGGCAAATTTTGAAAATGAAGAGAAGGTAATGGTAAGTGGAACAAAGAGTTTAAAATTACGCAAAATAAACAGTTATGAGTTTTAAGATCGGAAATTTTGAAATAAGCGCAAATTCAAAACCATTTGTTATTGCCGAGATGAGTGGGAATCACAATAATTCCCTCGATAGAGCAAAACAGATCATCAAAGCCGCGGCGGATAGCGGAGCTCATGCCATAAAACTGCAAACATATACAGCAGACACAATGACCATTGATCATAAAGGAGGTTTATTCGATATCACCGATAAAAATTCGTTATGGTATGGAAGAAATCTTTACGATCTGTATAAAGAAGCTCACACGCCATGGGAATGGCACAAACCATTATTTGACTATGCAAAAGAATTAGGAGTGATATGCTTTAGTTCACCATTTGATGAAACAGCCGTTGATTTTTTGGAAACATTAAATGTTCCGTGTTATAAAATTGCTTCGTTCGAAAATACCGATCATCCATTAATTAAAAAAGTAGCGAAAACGGGAAAGCCTGTCATTATGAGCACCGGTATTGCGAATATTGAGGACATAAAAGAATCAGTTGAGGTTTTAAAAAATAATGGATGCAAGCACATTGTATTATTAAAATGTACAAGCACATATCCTTCAACGCCTGAAAATACAAATCTCGTAACGATCCCTGCTTTACAAGAACTATTCCCCGATTGCATGATCGGATTAAGCGATCACACCATGGGGATAGGAGCAAGCATTGCATCGGTTGCTTTAGGCGCCAGAGTTATTGAAAAACATTTTACATTACGAAGATCGGACGGGGGAGTAGACAGCACGTTTAGCATGGAGCCTGCTGAAATGAATGCTTTGGTGGTTGAAAGCGAGCGAGCATTTTTAGCATTAGGAAGAGTTCAGCTTACTGTGCAAAAGGCGGAAGAGAAAAGTCAAGCATTTAAACGTTCGGTATATGTAGTAAAGGATATGAAAGCGGGAGAGCAATTTACAAAGGAAAATATTCGAGTAATTAGACCCGGCGATGGACTACCTCCAAAACATTATGAGGTCGCACTTGGGAAAAAAGCAAAATCAGATCTTAAACGCGGAACACCATTGCAATTGAAAGACATTAATGATTAACGTAATTCAAATATTCAAGCTCATATGTAAATGTGTTTATTTTAATGGCACAAAGGGATTGAGTTTGGGAACTAAGTCGGGAGTTGGAGCCTTTTCAAAAATACTTTTTTCAAAAGTAGGTTCTCAAACAGGGGATAGTTCTATAAGCATAGGAAATTATGCAGGCGTTGGCAGGTATTGCGAATTGCATGTCTTGCAAAATAATCACATTACCATTAAAGATCACTCAACGGTAAACGACGGATGTAAAATTTTGGGAGACGTGACCATTGAACGATATTGTTTGTTCTCGTCAAACGTTTTTGCAAGCAGCGGCAATCATTATGCTTTTGTAAAACCAACTTGGCTTATAAAGGAACAAGACAAGTTTGTGTGGAGCACCGAAAAAGATGCATCCGTTCTATCTCAACCAATTCATGTGGAAGAAGATTGCTGGATAGGTTATGGCGTTTTTATTAAGCAAGGTGTTTATATTGGAAGAGGATCTATTATTGGCGCTAATTCAGTGGTAATGAAAAATGTTCCTCCTTATAGCGTACAAGGTGGTATACCAAGCAGCGAAATAAAAAAGCGAATTGCGTTTGAACCACCCTTGCAACTTTCAGCAGATAACGACGAACATTTACCTTATTTCTATAGAGGATTTGATCAGCAAAGAGAAGCGGTGGATAATTCTAGAAAAAAAGGGATGATTTATTCTTTTAATGAATCGATTGTATTTTTAAAGAACACTAATGATTGGAATGAATTAGTAATTAGCGGTAAAAGGAATACTACAACGCTTACAGAGATCCTAATTGAATTGAACGGAAAGCATCAATGGAAAAGAAAAATTGATA
>JAHEYC010000117.1 GCA_023251775.1 Sphingobacteriaceae bacterium
TGCTTGTAACACCACCTAAAGGATTTACTAATGTTTGAATATTCGCCATATCCATTGTTTGCATATTGCGGGCACCCGAACGAATAACTTTAACGACATATGAACCAGATGATATTGCTCCTCCAGCAGAGTTTTGTAATTCCAATTTATTCAAAACAGATTTCGTTACCCAAGCCTTTGAGTATACATTGCCATTATCTATCAGTTCCAACTCATCACCCTCTCTGAAATAATTTTTTCCGGTAATATTTGCTTGCCCATTGGTAATATTAAGTGTAGTTGTATAATCAATATTTTTATATGCTGCCCCCATATTCCCATAATACCAATATGCTGGATACCGGAAATTATAAACGGGGTCATTGAAATCGTTTGCTGTTTGGGTTAATAACACTTCACCCGTTTCGGCATCATAAGCTAGATCTTTTGTTGTAACAGTTGATCCATCTTTTTTCACTACAGTTTTATCAAGAATACCAAAACGTTGTACAACTTTAGTAACTGTTGCGGATCGGAATTGAGTCTCGTCAGAAGCAAATGAAGGAATTGGCACCACAACTGCAATAATTGTGACTACTTCAAAAACATCTACGTTTACGTTTACTCCGTTTGTTTCGGCATTACTGAATTGCTCTCTTAGATCTCCTACTGCATCGAAGAACACGCCCACTTCAGCACTTGAAACACCACCATTTGGATTGATAACAGTACAATTATTGGTTAATCGTTTACTTCCATTACCATAATTGGTAGATTTATAGAAATACTCCGTACTACTTATCTCCTTATCAAAATTATTAAATATCCTAACTGCTTTTGGTTTGCCATGCATATCATTAAGCTCCACATAAAAACCTTGTGAAGCTGTCATATGATCTTTAACATCAATACTCAGCAAAGTAGAAAGTTGAAACGGATCGCTTTTGTGCTGAATCGCTTCGAGTTCGGTACGTTCGGAAATAGTTGGGAAATCTTTTGCCGTATAAAACTCATTCTGTATGTAACCGGTACCATGCTTTTCAAGAGTTTTATTGGTCGGCAGTTCCGTATAATTAGACACTTTAACGCGGCTATAACCTACGCTTGCCGAAGGATAGAAGCTTTCTCCAAAAGGTGTTTCTACATAATGATTATCATCGGGAGCTAATAAATGTTTAGTTTCAGTAAAGAAAGGTTGTTTAAGTGCATTTTCCTCGCCACCAATTTGTGGTTCATACGATGCAACACCAGATGATATTACTTTTCCGTTTTCTTTTTTACTGTAATCATAAGTCTGACCATATACAGTCGGATTTTCTGAGTTCACCATTGTATTGAAATTATCTCTCAAGAAAATACCCGACACTCTTGATCCACCACCAAATTTGAAACCGGTAACGTTTTTTAAACGGATACAACAATTTGGAAGTTCTGCAAAAACGCCCCTATTAAGGTTATAGAGATAACGGTTTGGTCCCTGGATGGTTTGCGTAATATTTTGTAAAAATGAAGAATTCGCCAGTGCTTTTATAGCTTGTTCACTAATAGAAGCACTTGCATTGGGCTGATCCCAGATCACTCTTGGTGTATTAAGCCTTCCATACTGTATGGCGGCGCGAACAAAAGGAGTAGTATATTTAATGTTAATGTTTTTCTCATCAAGAGTTAATGATTTAAATCCTATTGAGACTGTGCCATTTCCAATACTACATGAATCTCGATTAATCTCAGCATAACCTGGAACATAATCCATTTTTCCATTTGCAATATTCATTTTAAATTTGAAATACGCTAAATTGTTATCTGGCAGAAAATCACTTACCCCAACGTTTGCAGGCGCGTTAGCAGGAATCTTGAACACAAATTTCCAATTTCCATGACTAACATTGCTATTAGTTGGGACTGTCGAACAATTCGTATTGTAAAAATACATTTGCATAGCCTGTTTATCCTGCACGTAAGCATAATCGTCACTTTCATAATTCACGTCTATTTCCCCACCGGATGGCAAATCAATTTTTGTAAGTTGCCAGGCGGTTGCTGAAAAATCAGCCGATAATTTGTCTTGGGGGGTGTAAGGAGTAAATTGATTGTTTCCTGCATATGCCGAACATCCAATTGAATCACTAATTAATGAACTGAATCTATAATTCCCCCAACGATCGTAACTATTAGGATCATATTTTGGATTAGATAGGAATGGAGTTTGCGTTGTTGGTCCACCATAAGAAAATTTATAAATATTATAGGCACCTTTGTCTGAATTCTGATATGTAAAAAATAATTTTTTTAGTGTGAGTTTACCTTTACTGGGATTATCTGTTGATGTTACACTATTTGGCAAGCTTGTACAAAGAGAATAATCATAAATAAAATGTACAGTTTTGATGACTGCCAAATTCTTTTTTGTTTTTAAAACAATTCTATCAATTTTCTGTTGCGCTAAGGTCGAAGGCGCCCCGTCAATATTTGTAACTCCCCTGGAGTCATCACGATCAGACAATTCAAAACAAGCAATATGGTTTTTTGTGATAATGTTTTTTAAATAGAATAATTGCTTTGTACCATAAACAATAGAACCTTTATCATCATTGTCATCGGCCAATAAGCCTTGGCTAAATTTTGCTTTGTTTGGCGCGCCATCAATTGGCGTTCTCCAATTATAATCTGATATTTCTTGATATTGAAACAAGGTATAATTTCCAAGATCATCATCTGTAGGGCCATCTCCCGTTAGATCAACATAGTCTGAAGACAGCACAGCAGATAATAAATATGAATGAGCAAAAGCCGGCATTTTTGTATTGGAATAGTAATTATCCAGTCCCATTTTATTTCCCGTAGTAATGTCAGAGGCCTGATAGGTTACCAAACTGTTAGATGAAACAGTCCTTGCGCTTCCACCGCCAACTGGTTTTCCAACTGCGAAAGTTATTTCTTGTTGCTGTTTATTATATGCAGGAATTGCATATACATAACGTTTTCCATCCGTATTTAAAGAAGTGATCTGACCAATATGATGGCCAACTTTTGACATATTAGGAACTATGTATGAATTTTGTGAACCAATACCGGCTGTTCCAAACAATCCCATGCCTTGCCCTACTTCATAATTTGTGAGCGTAGTAATCGTTTGATTTCTTTTATCTCTTGCAGTACGGTTGTCAGTACTAGAAACTCCAAAGGTACTTCCATTGGCCTTTTTTAGTTTGCCTGTCGCTTTAGTATCAAACATAGTGCTGCCATCCAATTCCGGACGCACCGGACCAAAATCTCCATAACGAGTTAAAAATGGCTGATCACTATTCACCGATCGTTCATTAGCTTCTTTAAAATAAAATGCTTCATAATCCGGATTCTTACCTGTTCCCTGGAAACTTATATTTTCTGCCACCTTCGAAGTGCCCCAATCACCGGAATTTGAATAAGCAGTATTCACCACAATATCTGTTCCTACTTTTGCGATACCACCAGCACCAATTTCTACAGAGCCGCTGTATCCATCGCTTGTACTATAAGAAGAAATATCAAATACATGACCAACATCACTTCTAAACGGACGATAACTTCCACCCGTACCCTGTCCGGAAACAGAATAAATATCATAAGTAAAGTTTGTTATTGGTAAATTATAAGTTGTAGGTGTAAAGCTTCCATCCTTCTCACGATTAAAATCCATCATCGCTTTATCATTGCCTTGACCAATATGCGCATTCATATAACCATATGCCGGGCTTGCTATCACTTTCGTAATTTGTGCCTGCTCCGCATAATAAGCTGTTGGAGCAACAGAGCCCGCAAAACCAAATGCTTCACCACCAAATTTTAAACTTGCAGTAATTGATAAGTTCCCCATTGGAAAATCAAGATTAGGTGAGTATGTTGATTGCATTAAGTTAAATCTTGCAGTTCCTAATCCTGCATTATAAGACATTTTTTTTGGACCATCATCACTTTTCTTTTTCATGTTAAGGGAAACATCAGGAGTAATGCTAAGCGCAGTTAATCCACCGCGTGAGTTATATGATGCTCCTATTGAAACACCTAACTTTCCACTTCTCTCATTATTCCCGATGCTTTGTCCTAGTGATATGGAAGGTTGCAAAGAAAGTCCATCATCAGAACTGGATGTTATACCTAAACTAACAGAACCCGATTGACCGAATTTATTAGAAGCAGAAAGAGCAACATTAAACGATCTTTCCATTCCAATACCAGTATAGTTATTGTATTTTATTCCTAAACGTGCATTAAAGTTTGCAAAATCAGTACCAAACAACTCACCGCTAAAACCGCATGAAACCCCAAGTGTTTGATTCCTTTTCATGTTTTGTTCTTTTATTATTTCATCACCATTAAAGTCATCAGGTATTCCACGCATATTTCTATTGATCACACCCGGATTGACATTCCAGCCAAGACCGGTCCAACTTGCCTCTTGATCCATTCCAATACCAGAATGGTAACTTAGGTTCATTGGATAACCATCCATATCAAACAAAGGAACGTTATATGAAAAATCACCAGAGAAAAGATCCACCATATCAGATGTACCAATTGGTTCAAAACTTTGAACTTCTGGCTGACTTGGTCCGCCAGTTAATGCCCATGAAGTGGTAGGCCAGCATACCTGTAACAAAATGATCAATACAAGCTTTATTGAAAACACTTTGTTCAATTTTTCTCTTCTAATGAATTTATTTTTCATAAATTTTCTCATAACAATACCGGTTGTTTAGCAATAGTTTGAGGAGCGTACGTAAATTTTATCATCCCCTTATTAAATAATTTATCTTCAAAACAAAGTGTTTTTGTTTCTATAAGTTTTTTGTTCTTATTCTCAAACCCTAAGATGAAATGCCCGTAGGGAACTACGTTGAAGGCGCGCTCGTAATGGTAAAGAAGACAACTGAGTGTATCATTACCATCGATCAATTTGATATTATTTTGCATATCAAAAGCACAATATTTTACACGTTCTTCATATTGTTCTGGAGTCTCAATGTCGTATTTGATAAATTCCATTTTAAAATCCTTTACTTCAATCCTTAGATCAAAGTATTGCAGGTCCTCAAAATCACTGCTTTTTACTGCAGGGTTATTTTCGGAAATTCGTTTTTGTGCGAGAAGATATTCTATTGGTTTTAAGAAGGAAGAATATTTAATGTTTTCGATAGTTTTATTTTTTAAATACCCATTTTCCTCATTATCAACAAATCTAATTAGTTTTTCAGGTTCTTTAAATTCTACTTTAGAGGCCTTGTTCATTGGAATAGGTTCGAATGAAATCACATCTTGTTGGATGTCTTTATTACAAGCCAGTAAAAAAGGAAAAAGAATAACTATGTGATTAATTTTCAATTTATTCCTTTGTATTTATTATTAATGAATTCAATAACTTGATTTGTTACATTGTTCTTTTCACTTCCATACATGATCGATCCATTTGATGTACTACCATAAACCATATCATAACCGTTTGCCTTTCCGAAATCAGAAACATATTGATTGAGTTGAGTAATTATCTTCTCATCAAACTCCTTTGTCATCTGAACATTATCCTGATCGAATTCCTGCATCCGTTTGTTTAACTCCATTTTTTTTCTTTCAAAAAGGTCAATATCGGATTCTACAGGTTTTGTCGTTTGAATCGAGAGTCGTTTTGATAAAACTGAGATATCTATCTGTAAACTATCGAGGATTTTTTTTCGAGCGTCTCTTATTATACCATATTTTTTTCCTAGCTCCTTTTTGAGTTCAAATTTTTCAAAAACTTCTTGAATAACAATATAGCCTGTTTTTTGTTTTGTTGAATAGTAAGAATACCCTACAAATAAGGATAAAAGAACAGCAACAACGCTTATGGTATTAGCCACTTTTACTTTAGGTTGCATAGAATTTATTTGATAGAGAATTTTAGTAAAAATGGTTGATTCTTTTCGTTGTAAATCTTTAATGTATATTCCCCTTCTTTAAGACCAAGCCCTCTGAGGTCAGCTTCATACCGATTAGCGCCAGTTTGTTTGAGTAATGAATTTCTATTCTCCAAGTTCAATTTGAGTTCCTCTCCTTTCGAATTAGCAATAACCGAATTCAATTTTTGTCCCGACGAAACATATTCTTCCTTGAACATAAAATAGATCTTTTCATCAGTAACTATATAAGGCGCCACATTTAATTTAGGCGTGACCTCAACCATCATTTTAATTGGATCTTTTTTAGACTTTAAGACAAACTCCCACGCTTCTGTTTTATTGGTAATAATGCCATTAACTACCTTTTGAACTTGCCAAGCATAACGTCCACCAGAAACTAATTTTGGTGCATCAAGTGGATAAAGAACATTATGTTTGGTTAAGAAATTCTGCTGAAGCATTGGCGAATTTATATTAATGGCCGATTCCGAGTTCTGATCCGATTTTATATCCGTAACAATCATCCTAAAATATTCACCTTGTTGTAAAACATTAAAAGATTCACTATGAGTCCATATTAATGTAGGATTAAATGTTTCAATTGTATCTTTATCTATTGGATTCACCAACATAAGAAATGAAGAGTTCTCGCTTTCAATATCCTCACATAATTCATCTTCAGCAGCATCGTTCACTTTAATACTTACACAGTAATTATATTTGCCTGAAGGTAATTGACGATACAGTTTCACAAATTCTGAAACAGAATTGTTTTGATAATTTACAGAATTCACTTTTAACCCGCATTGTAGAGAATTGTAAACTCCATTTTTAATCGTAATGATATTACTTACCGCTTTGATCAATTCAACTCCCTGTATATTTAAGATCTTTGACTCTATTATAAAACTTATCTCCCCTGAATTATTGGACACATTTATTCCACACATACTTTCTGGACTAACATTGTAGCTTGAAAAAGAAGACGAAACTATTTTAACTTGACCATGAAGTTGGAGAACAAATATTAGTGAGAAAATCAATATTTTGCCAAAATTCCTTTGTAGTTTTTCCAATGACATACTAAATTTTAATTATAATGTATTAGTAACGTTAGAGATTTTAGTTTAGAATTACAAAGGATGTGGAAGGATTGTTTAAAACCTTTTCTAAAATTTACTTACTAAGTTAACGTATCCATAATAAGGGTAATCATGTATGTTTTTGTAATTCAAGGTATTAATAAAATCACCTATTACAAGCTTTTCCAATTTTAATTCTATATTAAATAATTTGTGTAAAGCCAACGAAATTGAAGCCGAATATCCATATTGCGACATTTTTAAAGGAATTATATAGGCTTGTTTCGCACCACCAATTACCCTCACCTTTTCTGTAAAATTATACCCGATCTCCAAAGTACTGTTTAAAGCGTTTGTAAAATTCAGACTATCCGTGATTGTGCTTCGGTTGTAAGCATTTAAAATATTAATCTGCAATTTTTTGTAGGCGTTGAAAGAATTCAAAGAAATATTTTCCAACGAATTTCTTTGAACACCGTCATTAAGATCATAAATGCTATAGATACAAGTATTAGTAGAAATAAGCTTTTTAAATCGAGGGGTATAACTACAAATGATAGTTCTAATATTACTATTTATTACTTTATTCTCGTTTATGGACTTATTATTTACACTTTGTTGGATCGTAGTATAATTTAGTGTAATATCAACACGCTTTCTAAATAATTTTATTTTACCATAATAAGTATAAGTGTTTAAATTTGTATATACACTATACAACTTTTTTAAG
>JAHEYC010000118.1 GCA_023251775.1 Sphingobacteriaceae bacterium
AAGACAGAAATCCTACCTTCAGTCCTGACGAAAAAACGATATTTTTCCTAAGCGAAAAAAGCGGATCGTTCAATGTTTGGAAAATGGATATAAGTGACCAACTAAACAAACACAGATCACAAAATTCAGTAAAAATCCTGTGCGTTTTTTAACCATGGCATCAAACAATGTTTTGTGTTACGGTTATAATGGCGAGATCTATACGCAAAACGAAAGCGGTGATGCTAAAAAAGTAAACATTACAATTTCTACCGATGAACGCTATCCTTCAGAAAAAGTTGAGAATATTACTTCGGGCGCAACCGAAATGAGTGTTTCTTCTAATGGAAAAGAAGTGGTGTTTGTTACAAGAGGAGAAGTATTTGTTACCTCAATTGAAGGCGGAACAACAAAGCGCATCACTAATACGCCCGGGCAAGAACGCTCTGCAAGTTTTAGTCCTGATGGAAAAAGTATTCTTTATGCATCCGAACGAAATAATATTTGGGGAATTTATAAAACGGATCTTGTACGTAAAGAAGAAAGTTATTTCTTTAACTCAACCATTTTAAAAGAAGAACCACTTGTAGTTGGTACTACCGAAGCTTTCCAACCAAAATTCTCTCCCGACGGAAATGAAGTAGCGTATTTAGAAGATCGCACGGCGGTGAAAGTTCTCAACTTAAAAACAAAGAAAACTAGAACCATTTTACCGGCAGAAAAAAATTATTCCTATTCCGACGGAGATCAATCGTTTGATTGGAGTCCCGACAGCAAATATTTATTAGTGCATTTTTTACAAGATGGAAATTGGCGCCAGGAAGTTGGTTTAATAGATGCCGAAGGAAAAGATCCCATCATTGATCTAACACAATCGGGTTTTGATAATGGCGGTGCTAAATGGGCCATGAATGGAAAGGCTATGATCTGGAATTCGAGCCGTCATGGTATGAAAAATATTGCGAGTCACGGTAATCAATCCGACATGTATGGTTTATTCTTTACCAAAGCAGGATACGAACGTTTTATCATGAAAAAAGAAGAGTATACTTTATTAAAAGAAAAAGAAGATAAGGATAAGGACAAGGATAAAGACAAGAGTAAATCAGATACAGCAAAGAAAAGTTCTGTAAAACCGATCAAAATTGAAATGGAAGGATTAGAAGATAGAAAAGCGCGTTTAACTATCCATTCATCTTTATTAGCTGATGCTTTGTTGAGTCCTGATGGAGAAAAATTATTTTACATCACACGCTTTGAAGGCGGTTTTGATCTATGGCAAACCAAATTCAAAGAGAATGAAACAAAATTATTTGTAAAACTTGACGCGGGTGATGTTGGCGAAATGATGTTTGATAAGGATGCGAAGAATATCTTTTTTGTAGCTGCAGGAAAATTAATGAAAGTAAATATTGAGAAAGCCGAGAAAAAAGAAATTTCATTCAATGCCGAAATGAATTTGAATTTAGTTGCTGAGCGTGCCGAAATGTATGAGCATGTGTGGCGTCAGGTAGTGAAGAAATTTTACGTGACCGATCTTCAAAAAACAGATTGGAATTATTACAAACAAAATTACCAAACGTTTTTGCCTTATATCAACAACAATCGCGATTATGCCGAAATGTTGAGTGAATTATTGGGAGAATTAAATGCTTCGCACACGGGCAGTGGGTATAGAGGAAATGGAAAACGTGGTGATGAAACAGCAAATCTTGGTGCATTTTATGATCAATCGTACAAAGGAACCGGATTAAAAATTGCGGAAGTGGTTGCTAAAGGTCCATTGGTAAATGATGGCAGTCTTATTAAAGCAGGAACCATCATCGAAAAAATAAATGGTGTTGAACTTACGCCCGAAACAAATCATTTTAAATTACTGAATCGTTTGGCGGGAAAACCAACCTTGTTATCGCTGTATGATGAAACAACAAAAAAACGTTGGGAAGAAACCATTAAGCCTGTGTCGAATGGTACATTTTATAATTTATTGTATTTACGTTGGATCAAACGCATGCAAGATATGACCGATAAATTATCGAACGGACAAATTGGTTATATGCACGTGAAAGGAATGGATGATGAAAGTTTCCGCGAATTTTATGATCAAGTGATGGGAAAATATGTCAATAAAAAAGCACTCATAGTTGATACACGTTTTAACGGTGGTGGTTGGTTGCACGATGATCTTGCTACATTTTTAATGGGTAAACAATACATTAATTTTATTCCTCGCGAAAGAAAAGTTGGTGTAGAGCCAGCTAATAAATGGATAAAACCATCTTGCGTTTTAATGGGCGAAGGAAATTATTCGGATGCGCATATGTTCCCTGTTGTATACAAAACCTTAGGTATTGGTAAATTAATTGGGATGCCGGTGCCCGGAACTGGAACAGCAGTTTGGTGGGAAACCTTACAAGATCCTTCGTTGTATTTTGGAATACCACAGGTAGGCGTAGTTACAATGGATGGTAAATACTACGAGAACAACCAGTTGGAGCCCGATAACAAGGTGATGAACGAATACAGCCAAATGATAAAAGGCGAAGACCAACAGATAAAAGAAGCTGTAAAAGTGCTGTTAAATAAATAAGCTCCTCCCTCTTGCGTAAAAGTATATAAAATGTATTTTTACATTCTGCAAGAAAATGGAATTTACAGCAAAGCAAATAGCCGGATTACTTAATGGCAAATTAGAAGGTAATGGCGACGTTAAAGTGTCGTCCTTGTCTAAAATTGAAGAAGGTAAGCCCGGCAGTTTATGTTTTTTATCCAATAAACTTTATACTAATTACGCATATTCAACCGATGCCTCGGTGGTGATCATCAATAATAATTTTGAATTAGATAAACCGGTAAAGTCAACTTGCACCTTAATTCGTGTGGAAGATGCTTACGGAAGTTTTGCGAAGCTGTTAGAGATCTATTACGAGATAAAACAAAATAAAAAAGGCATTGAGCAACCAAGTTTTATTTCACCAAGCGCAAAAATGGGAAGCGATGGTTATGTGGGCGCGTTTGCGTACATAGGCGAGAATGTAAAAATTGGTAACAACGTAAAAATTTATCCTCATGTTTTTATTGGCGATGGAACAACGGTTGGCGATAATTGCACATTTTTTTCGGGCGTAAAAATTTATCACGATTGTGTGATAGGGAATCATTGTACCATTCATGCAAGTACAGTAATTGGCAGTGATGGATTTGGTTTTGCACCGAACTCAGAGAATAATTATAAAAAAGTTCCGCAAATTGGAAATGTGATCATTGAAGATCATGTGGAGATAGGATCGAATACATCTATTGATCGCGCTACAATGGGATCAACCATTATTCGCAAAGGCGCAAAGCTTGATAATTTAATTCAGATAGCGCATAATGTTGAAATTGGTGAGAACACTGTATTAGCCGGTGGCGCATTTGTGGCGGGCTCTGCAAAAATTGGGAAGAATGTGATGATGGGCGGACAAGCAGGTGTTGTAGGACATATTTCTGTTGCTGATGGTGTAAAAATTGCGGGACAAAGCGGCGTGGGATCAACTATCGAAAAAGAAGGAGAAGTTGTACAAGGATCACCTGCATTTGCCATTGGTGATTATAGAAGAAGTTATGTATTGTTCCGCAGCTTACAAAAATTGAACGATCGCATAAACAAATTAGAACTAACCATCGCAAAAAAATGATCTTTATATCATGAGTGAGTCGCCAAAAAAATTCATTGATGTAGATAAAGTACTGCGCGAAAAAGCGCCAAAGCTCCGAAGATGGATGCCGGGTTTTGTTCTTGCCTGGCTTAAACGCAAACTTCACGAACAAGAGATCAACGATGCCATGATCATTTTAAAAGATGCGAATGGTTTGGATTTCAATAAACGATCGCTCGATATTCTTGGCGCAAAAATTGAATCTGTAAATACACAAAATGTTCCTGTAAAAGAACGCATCATTGTTGCTTCTAATCATCCTTTGGGAGGATTGGATGGAATGTCGCTGATAAAAGCTGTTGGAGAAATACGACCCGATGTGCGTTTTTTTGTGAATGATGTATTGCTCACCTTAAAAAATTACGGCGATGTATTTGTAGGCATAAATAAAGTGGGCTCCACCTCTGCTGCTTCGTTGCGTACCATGGAAGATATCTTGAATTCAAATGATGCGGTATTATTTTTCCCTGCAGGAATGGTATCACGAAAAATAAATGGACAAATAGTTGATCTTCCTTGGAAAAAAAGTTTTGTTACGCAGGCTATTGATCACCAACGTTTAATTGTTCCCACGTTCATTGAAGGTGAAAATTCTAAATTCTTTTATCGCTTTGCGAATTTTAGAAAGTTTGTTGGTATTAAGGCGAATATTGAAATGCTTTTTTTGCCTGATGAAATGTTCAAACAAAAAGGGCATACCGTAAAAATTCATTTCGGAAAACCGTTTGATCCTGCCATTTTACATTTGGGTTTTTCGCACCGCGCATGGGCCGCTGAGATAAAAAAATATATTTATTCCGAAGAGTTCAAAAAGGGGATAGATTTTCCGGCTTACATGAAACTAAAAGGTTTGGATAAGAAATGATTCCCTTATTTTAAACACGGAGAACACCAAGACACAAAGACACGGATCATTTTCTGTGTGGTTAGTTTCTCACCTTTTTAAACACGGAGACACCAAGGCACGGATTATTTTCTGTGCGTATAGTTTAGTTTAGTTATTAAAACCGTGCCTCAGTGTCTTGGTGTTCTCCGTGTTAAAACATGGGGTCAGTATATCTATCTGTTTATCAAGTATTTGTATTTAATAACAACAATGTTTTATAAGCGGTGTTAAACCTCCCCGCATTTTTTCCATCTAATTATTACAACAAAAAAGCACTCACTCATTGCCTTGTATTTTTGGCTCAACCAAGGTAAAATGTAGATAAACGGGGTACTTTTTTTAATTAAATTATTATATCTTTGGTATAGACCTATGGAAAAGCTCATTATAAAAGAAACAAAGCATTCTCCCCTTGTGGCATTGGATCACAAAACGGGTGCATTTGAAATAAAAGGCTCTTCTTTTTTAGATAATGCCCACGAATTTTACATGCCCCTTATTCTTTGGGTAAAAGAGTACGCCAAAAAACCGGCAGAAATTACCAAATTACAATTCGATCTTAATTATATCAATACCTCTTCTCAGCGTATGTTATTTGATTTCTTAAAGGAATTAAATGCCATGCACAAAACAGGAGCCAAAATTCATATTGATTGGTTGTACGACGAGAACGATTACGATCTGCGCGACGTTGGCGAGGATCTGCTTAGCTTCATGGAGTTCTCTTACAAAATTATTGAGAAGGTTAGTTAAAACTAACCTTTTTTGTTTTCAGAATTTTTAGAGGCAGAAACCGCAAAGGTGCTATAGCACTTCGCAAAGGAGGCGCAAAGGTCGCAAAGGATCAACTAACAGCAGAAAAATGAAAGAAGGCAAAGAAGCTATGCTTACGCAAAGACAGCATGCTATTACGTTTTCTTTTACTGACTTTGCGTAACCGAAGGTCTTTGCCTCCTTTTAAACAATGGTGATAAAGCTTTGCGATCTTTGCGCCTTCTTTGCGACACCGAAGGTGTACTTTGCGGTTTCTGCCTCTAATAGACAACTGCAACGCGCACAATTTTTATAAACCTCTTCTTGTAATAAGGCGATTCATTAAAATCAGAAATGATAACTCCCTTTTTTTTGCCGGAAGAACTGTGAATGAATGTTGGAATTCCATTAGCGCAGGAAATAACAATGCCCACATGTCCCGGCGAACGCCTTCGTGCATTAGTGCCCGTAAAAACAATTACATCCCCTGCCCTAGCAGAATCGATGGGAATTTTTTTGCCGTAATTTTTATACAGTTTAGAAGAGCGCGGAACATTTATATTAAAGCTTGCAAAAACAAAATACACAAAACCACTACAATCAAATCCCTTTTCGGGATCGGCAACAGCGTAACAATAATTTTTTCCGAGTTGTGTTTTGGCAAGGGCAATTAAAGTATCTGCGCGAACTGAATCCGCTGGAAGCTTAGCCTTCTGCCTAACGGTCTCACTGAGCCCTTCGGCTTCACTCAGGATAAACTCCGTCGAAGTGTGTTTCCATCGCTCCCCAGCCAAGCCAACCTTCAGCAAAAACAAAAAAACTATGGCAACCGCAACACGCATATAACTATAATCCCTTTTAATGCTTTAAGTTACGGATAATCATTTAAACATGGTACTTGTAGCTATTAAACTACAGTAAGTAAGGTAGTTTTACGCTTTTGTAATTTCGTTTAAATATATATCTTCAAACATTAGGTCTTTTAACCACGAAAGCCACGAAAAGCTCTCACGAAAAACACAAAACGGTTTCGTGCATTTCGTGAAAAAAATTTCGTGCGTTTCGTGGTTAAATGCCTCTTAAAAAAATAATCTATGTTCAACACACCCATCCTCGACATTGTAATAGGCTTGATATTTGTGTTCTTGCTTTACAGTTTGCTTGTAACCTCCATCAACGAAGCCATCGCCACATCATTTGGTTTGCGCGCAAAAATGCTTAAAAAAGGAATTGTGAGCGGTATGTTATCCGACTCTACCAACCACAATATGTGGGAAGGCATTGTGCGGCGCATGTGGGACAAAATAAAACGCACTTGCCGAAGACTTTTTTTAAGAGTTGACGACCTGAGCAAAACAAACTTGGGCGCTAAATTTTACAAGCATCCGCTTATTCGGAATTATGGCTCGAGTGAGTTCTATCCCAATCCAACGTATATTCCGCGCACTAATTTTTCTACGGTAGTAATTGATGTATTACGTCATGATTTTGAAAATAAAACAGAGGAGCTTCTAAAAACAAATACGCAACATACCAAAGAATCTATGATCGCCTTAAGTTTACACGACAAACTTTTGATGCTGTTTACGTATTACCGCGATCATTATAAGGCCATCAAAGACAAGAAAGATGTTCTCATTAAAAAAGAAGATGTTGTTATTGATAAAGACACTCTCCGCATTTTATTAATGCATTTACAAAATAGCGATAACGATCTTACGTCATTTACACAAAACTTAGAAAAATGGTTCGACGATACCATGTACCGCGTAAGTGGATGGTATAAACGCCAAGCACAATATATTTTATTTGCATTAGGATTTGTAGTGGCCATGGCATTTAATGTAGATACTATAGAAATTGCTAGTAAACTCTCAAAAGATAAAGCCTTACGCGAGCAAATGATAAATACTGCAATTGCGTATACAAAAGATCATCCCACACTCCCAAAAAGCGTAAGCACTCCTACAGACAGCATTACTCTACAAACCGCGCAAGACAAATGGAACGAAGTAGATAAATTATTAAAGAACGACGAAAAAGATCTGCGCGACCTGATAGCATTAGGTTGGGGCGATTATGGTGCCTCAAAAAATATAGATAAAACACGATTAGCTTACTCCGAAGATTATTTAAAAGGTTTTGCGGCGCAAATAAAAAAGAATCCCGCCATGATCGTAAGCGATATACGCGAAGTGCAGCGCTTAATTGTAGCAGGTTTATACCAACAACATTTTTATTTAAAGGTTTGCCATATTTTGAGGCAAAGCACGCAACCAAAAAAATTCTTTGGATTAATTTTAACGGCTTTTGCTATTAGTTTGGGCGCTCCATTTTGGTTCGATCTTTTAAATAAATTAATTAATTTACGTG
>JAHEYC010000043.1:0-6579 GCA_023251775.1 Sphingobacteriaceae bacterium
ATTATGGCGGCGGTGTTGGCGATGCTTACTTAGTGAAATTTGATGGAACCGGTTTACGCTTATGGGGATCATATTATGGAGGCGCAGGAACTGAAGAGTGGCCAACATGCTCAACCGATCCATTTGGAAATGTTTATATCACCGGAGGAACAAATAGTACAGCTGCAGGAATTATTGCAAGCGCAGGTTCTCATCAAGCTGCATTTGCCGGCGGACCATTTGATGGCTTTCTTGTAAAATTTGATGGATGTATCCCAATTGCGCCACCAAATACAACTAATCCTTCGAGCTTAACTATTTGTGCGGGAAGATCAACTATACTCACTACAAATCCAATGTGTGGTTTACAATGGTTCAATGTTCCCTCAGGTGGAGGAAATCCAATGAGCTTCACAAATTTATTGACCACACCAATTATTAATTCTACAACAACATTTTATGTCGCCGAAACAAGTTGCGGAACATCTGCACTTCGCACGCCAATTACAGTAACTGTTACACCGGCACCAATATTTTCTATTACTGCAACACCAACGGTGATGTGTGTTGGAGGTTCATCAACCTTAACGCCGATTGGCGCAACAAATGGTTTTACCTGGACAACAAATAGCAGCTTGAATACAGCAACACCTTCTTCGGCCATTGCAACTCCAATTAATACGCAAACATATTATTTGATCGGCGATAATGGTTCTTGTATTGGAAGCGGTTCGGTTGTTATTAATGTTGTTCCTTCGCCAACTGTTGATCTTGGAAATCAAGTATTGTATCTGTGCGCAGGAAAAAGTGCAACGCTTACCGCCTTAGGTGCTTTAAATTATACTTGGTCGCCGGCCGGCAGTTTAAATACAGCAAACGGTGCAGTAGTTATTGCAACACCAAATAGCAATACAACGTATACCGTTATTGGAAGTAATTCATACAGCAACGTTACTTGCAGCGATCAAAAAAGCATAACGGTTTATGTTGTTCCTTATCTTACAAATGCAACTGTTTCACAAAGTGTGGAAGTATGTTTAGGACAACCCGCAACGCTTATTGCTTACGGCGGAAGTATAAACACTTGGTGGCCTATTGACAATATGGATGATCCAAATGCTGCTGTAGTTCATGTTTCATCTCCGGTAACTACAGTGTATTCAGTAAATATTTCTAATAATGGATTATGTCCTGTAACACGAACCGTTCTTGTTCAAGTGAATCCTTTACCTGTTGTTGATGCAGGAAGAGACACTACGTTCAATATCAACGAATCGATGTTCATTGCAGCGGTAGGAAGTGGAACTATTTCGTGGACAGGCAGCTCACCGATCTATTGCAAGAATTGTCCGATGACACAAGTATTTCCTACAAAAAGCACATGTTATACTGTAAAGGCAACAAATGAATTTGGTTGTACCGTAACTGATCAGATCTGTATTGAAGTTACGCAAGAGCATTATATTTACATTCCAAATTCGTTCACACCAAACAACGACGGATTAAATGATGAGTTCAAAGTTTATGGTGATGGACTCACCATTATTAAAATGACGATTTATGATCGTTGGGGAAAAGAAATATATTTTAAAGAAGGCGAGGACGCGATGTGGAATGGTACTTACCAAGGTGAAATTTGCGAAGAAGGCGTTTATATTTACAGATTCTTATACAGAGCTATTTCGGGACAGAAGATCTACCGAGCAGGTAGTTTGACATTACTTAGAGATTAATCTTCGTTCAATTTATTTACCACTTTTGTTTTTGGCTTCTCATTTTTATTCTTCTTACGCCAGCTATCTATGAATTGCGCCCATGCAATTGGATTCATTAATTGAATTTGTGGTTGCTGACCTGCTGTATAAACTTTAGTATAATAATTTTTCATAGTGTTCTTATACGATTCCGAACCGCTAATAGTCATAGTGCGTTCTATATAAGTAAGTGCTTGTTGATTCAAATTTTTATCGGCCCTGTCGTAATCGGTTGAAGCAAGATCAAGCGAAAGGAACGCACGTTTGAATTCGTCTTTGCTTGGCCATGGATACACATCCACAACAGGTAATTGAATAGTGTCTTTTGTTAGCACTTGAATAGCGTAATAATGTTTTAAAGAACAAGTATCATCTACTTTATAAAAACGCGTTTTATGCGATGTAGAAAGAAACTGCACCATATCTCCTGCAGAAACAACCACCGTAAAAAACCCATAATAATCACTCACAGCTCTTCCTTTATCATTTACCATAATGGATACAAAGGGAATGGGAGTTAAACTATCTTGATCCAAAATAACACCCGACAACTGTAAATAGTTCTTTGTCTTTTTTTGCTCAGGAACTTGTCCAAAAGCATAGGTTAAGCTTAAAATGAAAAACAGGCTTAAAACAGATCGTTTATGGAATAAATTACTCACCTCTTTTTTGTTAAGATGGAATAAAGGTACCAAAACATTTGTGAAATCAACCACTTGTGAAGCAACACTTAACATTTATTAAATTATGTACCGGCGGTAGGAGAATGAGGCTTTTTTTAGGTAAATTTGTAATAATGAGGAAGTATATCGGCATCATATGTATGTTCTTGTGTTTCTCGGGTTTAGCTCAGATAAAATTTCACGAGCCAAAAAAACCTAAAGAGCTTCCCTTGAAAAAACCTGAAGTAAAGCATACAACGTTTGGTATTGGTGTTGGAATAACCAGAAGCGTTATTTTTTTAAGTCGAAATGTGCGAGAGTTCAACGATGCCACTGGGATAAATGTTGGAATTGTTTATGGCGGAAATAAACTGACGCGCTTCTCGGCCGAATTTCATCAATACTCTTCCATAAATATTGCACCAACTTGGTATAATATCAATGCAAAAACCTACGAGGCCAATCTTCAACTTTTAGCGCGTTTCAAAAGAAGTAATGCTATTATTTATCCGATCACAGGAATAAGTGTCAATATGTTCAAAGGATTTTTTACAGGAAAAGAGGATTTTCAAAATTTGGCCGATAAATATCCTGTGAATTCAGAAGTGCATTCCTATTGGATAGGTGCTAATTTTGGTATGGGTTACGAGCATGAAATTGGTCCGGTAAAAGCTGTTTTGCAATATAAAATGAGAGTAGGCGTACAAGATGCTGTTGGAAAGATCAATATTATGGATGTGTGTTACTCTCTTGGACTACGTTATGATCTTAAAGTACTCAAACCAAAACACAGCCACATTTTCCGCAGCTGGAGAAATCGTTATCCTTTACATGTAGATTAAGCCTGCGCTGTTGGTCCACCAAACACAATAGGAAAAGGACTTTCTACATCTTTTATTTTCCCATTCATTTGCTCAAAGGTAGCAACATTATCTGCTAAAGCTTTCACCAAACGTTTAGCATGTTGAGGTGTAAGCACAATTCGTGATTTTACTTTTGCTTTTGGCACACCCGGCATCATTTTTACAAAGTCAATCACAAATTCCGATTGTGAATGGGTAATGATAGCTAAGTTCGAATAAATTCCTTCGGCAACTTCTTCGCTTAATTCAATATCTATTTGATGATTTGGTTTATTTTCCATTGTATCTATAGTTTATGTATGTACTCATTTCTTGTTGTACGCGTTTGGCTTCTTTGGCAGCCATATCTGCAAAATCTGTTCCTGCGCCAGCGTAAATAATTCCGCGACTATTGTTCACTAAAAGACCAATGTCTTTTGTGAGTCCGTATTTACAAACTTCCTCCAACGATCCACCTTGTGCGCCAATTCCAGGCACCAATAAAAAATAATCGGGAATAATAGCTCTAATATCTTTTAACCATTCTGATCTTGTAGCGCCAACTACAAACATCATTTGTTCGCTGCTTCCCCAAGAGCGACACGTAGTGATAACGTGTTTGTATAATTCTTTAAATCCCGGATCTAACATTTGAAAATCGGATGAACCGGGATTAGATGTAAGCGCCAAAACAATGGCCCATTTGCCCGGGAATTGTAAGAATGGTTCAATGGAATCTTTTCCCATGTAAGGCGCAACTGTAACAGCATCGGCATTCATGGTTTGTAAAAATGCTTTGGCATACATGGCACTTGTGTTTCCAATATCACCACGTTTGGCATCGGCAATAACAAAATGCTTTGGATATTTTGTTTTTATATAAAGAATTGTTTTCTCTAGAGCAGCCACACCTTTTAATCCGTATGCTTCGTAAAAGGCCGAGTTTGGTTTGAACGAAACACAATAAGGAGCAGTTGCATCAATAATAGCTCTGTTGAATTCGAAAATAATATCATCCGACGTTTTTAAATGCGGAGGCATTTTATCAATGTCGGGATCCAAGCCTACACATAAAAAACTTTTTTTAGTTCGTATTTGCTCTATGAGTTCTTTTTTTGTCATATCTTATTTAAACAACTCTCAATTAAAACTTCCACGCTCTTTTTATAATCATTAGTGAATTCTTTTCGCACACGATTAGCAATGATCACACACACCGTTAAACACTCATGACCTAATAATTTCCCTAAACCATACAAGGCCGATGTTTCCATCTCGAAATTACTGATCTTTTTGTTATCATAATTAAAATCCGTTAATATTTCGTTGAGGTTTGGTTTTGCGGCCTTTAAACGTATTTGCCGGCCTTGCGGACCGTAAAAACCGGGGGCTGTGGCGGTTATTCCTCTATAAAAACCCTCATTAAATTTAGAAAGCAGTTTATCGGAAGCCTTTACGCAGTATGGATAGGGAAGGTTTGGGTCCCAATTCGAATGCTTAATAAAAGCCTCGCTAATCGCATCTTCATTAATACTTTTAAAATTGGCGTAATAATTCAGTAAACCATCAAAACCTAAGCCATGTGTACTTACTACCAATCTGTTTACGGGAATTTCTTTTTGTAAAGCTCCGCTTGTTCCAAGGCGAATAATATTCAATGAACGTAATTTTGAATTCAATGTGCGAGTTTTCGGATCAATATTCACCGCCGCATCCAATTCGTTCAAAACAATATCAATATTATCGGTTCCAATTCCTGTGCTTAAAACAGTAATGCGTTTTCCGTTGTACCAACCTGTATGCGTAATAAATTCGCGGTGCTCCGTTTTGAAATCTACTTTCGAAAAGTAAGATGAGATCTGTGCAACTCTACTTTGATCTCCAACCACAATAACATCATCGGCAATATCTTCTCCCAATAAATTAATATGGTAAACGCGACCCTCAGGCGTAAGTATTAATTCTGTTTCGGGGAATTGCGGCATGAAGATTATCTCTTCACAAATTTATAATAATGATTTTGATTATAGGGGTCAGTAACCCACAAGATATAAACGCCAGCGATAAAATTCTCAACGTCAATAGCATCGTTTATTAAGATCGTTTCAATTAATCTACCTGTAATATCAATTATCATTAATTTTTTTGGTTGCTCACCTTTAATATATAGTTTATCGCTTGTTATGCTTGGGTAAATTGAAAATAAGTATTGCTGTAAGTGATTTTCTTTTACAGAAACATCGCAGGTTGTAGTTGTGATGCCCATTAGGCTGCAGGTATTTGTTGGACTTCCCGTCATCTGAATACGGATCAAGGTATCTTTGCCTCCGCCGGGCGCCACAGGGTTTCTTGAATTTAAGTAAAGTTTATAAGGCTGCTTTCGCGCGAGAGCTAGAGAGTATGTAACTGAAATAGTGTAACTCGAAAAACTGGAACTAAACGTTGTAACCGAACTTGGTAATTCTGAGTAAAGTGTATATATATCATTACCGTATTGCGTAGTACCGCTGAGTGTTAATGTTTGTGATGAGCCAATTTGAAAAATGCTGTTAACAGGGGTGAGATTAGAAGCAAAAGCACTAAATGCGGGAGAATACGTCGTTGAAATTATGCGAATTGAGTGATCATAATTAATGCTTCCAATGTATTCCGTGTTGCGATAAATTTTTATTTTAGCGCAAAGATCGTACTGGCCAATAATAGAATTATTGCTTTTAACTTCACCAGTGTTAGGATTGATGGAAAAACTGGCGAAAGAATAGCCAGGGATGTTTTGACCAGCAGTATATTGGCATGGAACCAAAGAATACACAAGACTGTCTCCTTTGGAATTGTAAACAATTGGATAAAATTTTTGATTCGGTTGATTTGATAATATTATGTCATTTAAGTCAAGATCAGGTGAGGTTTGCAGACATGAGTAATTGGCAAGTGGAACAATGATCTCTGACTCAAAATACATAGGATAATTTACAGAATTAGGAATATTGATAATGCCAGCATTTCTATTTGGATCATAACAACTTAAATTAAATTTACCTTCACATGGAAAGAGATAAGTTGTTTCGTAGACATTCAGCTGCCGTGAAGATGAAAAAGCTACACCGTCGTGTGTTCCTGCACAAAATCCTAGACCCGCTGAAAGTGGACCATTAATTCTAGGTAAAACAAGTGAGTCACCGTGGTTAATATAAAGCGTCAATTTGCATCTGTCGGCGTTTCCGCCAGGAGAGTTGATCTCGGTTAAAGTGGTTATTCGGATCCGATAGTTTAATCCCCCCAAATGTTGCCAGGTAATAACTCCGCTTACGTTATGAGTTGCGAAAGTATAACCGCTTATCA
>JAHEYC010000043.1:6589-30862 GCA_023251775.1 Sphingobacteriaceae bacterium
ATCAGTAAAAGGAAGTATATGATATAACGTTTTTTCATTCTATTACTAATTTACACTAATAAGTCTTTACTCCAAAGTATTTACCCTATGATTTGAGTGTTAAATTGGATAAATAGCAATAAAAAAGCCCCGATCGCTCAGGGCTTAGTAAGTTTAATAATAAACAGCTCTCCTCACTTCGCTAATATGCTTGCTAAAACGGATCACCTGACGCGTATAACCATATTCGTTATCGTACCAAACGTAAAGTATAATGGTTTTTTTATCGGGAGAAATAATGGTGGCTTGACTATCAAATACACTAGCGCAAGGATTACCAATAATATCTGTACTTACTAATTCGTTACTAAACGAGTATTGAATTTGCTCAACAAGATTTCCTTCCAACGCATACTTTTTTACAATTTCATTTACGTCTTCCTTAGTAACTTCTTTATTGATGCTTAAATTTAAAATGGCTAAAGACACATTTGGTGTTGGCACACGAACTGAGTTCGCTGTAAATTTCCCTGCTAAATGCGGCAATACTTTTTTCAATGCACTTTCGGCACCTGTTTCAGTAATTACCATATTCAATGCGGCAGAACGTCCGCGACGATATTTCTTATGGTAGTTATCCAATAAATTTTGATCGTTCGTATACGAGTGCACGGTTTCAATATGTCCTTTTTGAATTCCTAATTCCTTATCAATGATCTGTAAAATAGGCATGATGGCATTTGTTGTACAACTTGCTGCCGAAAATATTTTTTGTGTTTTTAGATCAACCGTTTCATGATTCACACCATGCACAACGTTTGGCACATTTCCTTTTGCAGGCGCGGTTAATAAAACTTTTTCAATTCCTTTTGCTGCCAAGTGGCGACTCAGTTCTTTCTCGTCACGAAAAACTCCTGTATTATCAATTAGTAATGCGTTATTAATTCCATACTTTGTATAATCCACATCTTCCGGATTTTTTGCATCGATCATGTGAACTGTGTGTCCGTTAATGATCAAAGCTTTATTCGCAAGATCTTCGATCACTGTTCCGGGAAAAGGACCATGAACAGAATCCGTGCGCAAAAGATCGGCGCGTTTTACAATTTCATCATCGCTAACGCCGCGTGTAACAATAGCACGCAAACGTAATTGCTCGCCTTTACCTGCTTGCGATATCAATTCGCGAGCGGCTAAACGTCCAATTCGTCCGAACCCAAACAGCACCACATCTTTTGGCGTCACATGATTTTTTTGGCCTATAAGATCTTTTAATTTATCATTTATAAAATCGGTTGGTGATTTATATTTTGCTTTTTCATTATGCCACTCAAAAGCCAATTTACCAATATCTATACGTCCCGGGCCAACATTACTTTTATAGATCTCACTTGCCAAAGCAACAGTGTCATTAACCGTAATAGGTTTTTTTACAATATTTTTGGCGTATAAGTGTAAGCTCATGATCTCACTCGCGCTTCTATCATGCAATTGATTGCGAAACAGGATCAACTCAATTGATCTTTCGAACCATAATTTGCCAATAAAACCAATAAGGTCTAATGCCGCTTTTTCGTGTTTGATCCAGTCGTTTAGTTGACTTTCATAATCGGTGTTCACTTTTTCCAGAGATTCCATAGAAGGGTTAAAATTTGAATTACAAAAGTAAAAAATCGTTTAATTGTTCGTGTTCTTTTTTGATAAACTGGTCGTTTTTGTGGATAAATACAAAAAAAAGAACCCCGACATTTTATCGGGGTTCGGATTTTAAAATCTTTCTAAATGCGAAAAGAAGAAGTTCGCTTCAATATTCGCGTTATCATCGCTATCGCTGCCATGCACGGCATTTGCGGCAATTGATTTCGCAAATAGCTTACGAATGGTGCCTTCATCTGCTTTAGATGGGTCGGTTGACCCAATAAGTTTACGGTAATCCGCTACTGCATTGTCTTTAACCAAAACTGCTGCAACAATAGGTCCCGAACTCATATATTCGGTAAGTTCGCCGTAAAACGGACGCTCTTTATGAACCTCGTAGAACTGGCCTGCTTGAGCCTTAGTTAAGCGCATATATTTCATTGCCAGTATTCTAAAACCGGCTTTATTGATCATTGCTAAAATTGGACCGATATTGTTAGCTTCAACCGCATCGGGCTTGATCATTGTAAATGTGATGTTTCCTGCCATTTTTGTGTTTTAATAGGGCGCAAAGATATTGATTAGTGATGGTTTTAGCAAATTTAAAAGGCAATGTTAAATAGCCATGGAGGCTCGGAGACACGGAGAAAATGCAAAACGGACTCTATGGATCAGAGACCAATACGTAGCTTTCTTGATCCTGTTTTTTTTGCAAAAATTTAAAACAAACTCCGTGCCTCCGTGTCTACGTGGCAAAATAGAAGAGGAATATTGTAGCACTAATAATTAATGGTATTTTTGCTCTGCATGAGAAGAGACAGTTATAAGAAGTTAGGCGATGCCATAAAAAAAGCAAAGCGAATTGCCATTGTCACACATTTAAATCCCGATGGTGATGCTATGGGTAGTAGTTTGGGTTTGAGTTTGTATTTGCAAAAACTTAAAAAAGAAGTTAAAGTAATTGTGCCAAATGCAACGCCACAATTTTTGGCTTGGATGCCCGATAATAAAAAAGTACTCAATTTTCAAACGGATGAAAAAAAGGTGAGAGCCTTTGTAGATAAAAGTGATCTTTTATTTGTGTTGGATTTTAATGGATTTAAACGCATCGAAAAACTTGGCGATTATTTACGTGAAAAAGATATAACAAAAGTGGTGATCGATCATCATCAACAACCCGAGGCCATTGCAAAATATTATTTGTGGGATGTAAAAGCTTGTAGTACTTGCGAATTGATCTATGATCTCATGAAAGGCATGGGACATATACGCATGTTGGATAAAAAAATTGCAGCGTGTTTGTATACGGGTTTAATGACCGATACAGGATCTTTCCGTTTCCCAAGCGTAAATGATAAAACACATTTGATCATTTCTGATCTTTTAAAAACAGGAATGAAACACGAAGAAGTTCACGGCGCAGTTTATGATACTTATAGCAGAGATAGAATGCGCTTATTGGGATATGCTTTAAATAAAATTCAAGTATTGCCCGATAATAAAACAGCTTACATTGCTTTAAGCGAAGCTGAATTAAAGGAATTCAATTATCAACGCGGAGATACAGAAGGCATGGTAAATTATCCGTTCGGGATAAATGGAATAAATTTTTGCGCTTTATTTATGGAGTGGGAGGGAATGGTAAAGATCTCGCTGCGTAGTAAGGGAAAATTAGATGTCAACAAAATTGCACGAGCGCATTATAATGGGGGAGGACATATTAACGCAGCCGGAGGAAGAAGTAATATAAGTTTGCAGGAGACGGTGGAGAAGTTTATTAGTTTAGTTGGCAGTAGCAGTAAACAGTAGGCAGTGTTGCATTCTAAAAATGGGATTTTTCAAAGAGCTAATAATCACAACACGTTTAAGGAACAGCGAAGCGGGCGGAAGGAATTTTTTGCCTTGGGATAAAACCAAAACAGTTGCTCTTATTCTTGATTCAAAGACCGCATCCAATAAAAATTTAATAGATAAATTTATTTACGAAGCAGATAAATTAATTGATGTTTATTATTTAGACATTCATGTAAAAGATTCAGCTATCAAGAACTTCATCACATTTACAAAACAAGAAAAAAGTTTTTTTGGTCTGCCCAACAACAAAGCCTCCGCTAAAATTGTAAAAAAGAAATACGATCTTTTAATTAATGCATCCTTTTCTGAAATGGATTACTCAAGTGTTTTAAGCAATTCTATAAAAGCCACCTGTAAATGTGGTTTCGAAAGCAGGGCTGATGAATTAGACATGGTTGTAAAACGTAAAGAAGGGCAAGATCTAATGAAATACTTGGATGAGTTGGTGAATTATTTGAAGATGATCAGGAATTGAATCCCGCCACTTATTAAATTAACATCACCATCTATATGTCTTTGTAAGTTTCATCTTTTTTCAAAAGAATTTTTTACTAAATTAGTGGTAATGAAAGCTCGCCTTTTAATAATTACTTTACTCATTCTTAATTGCGTCATTAATGCGCAAAATATTCTCATAAGTACTGTTGGCAATCCTAATGAGCCTTCCATTTATATGGATCCAAAAAATCCGCGTTATATTGTTGGAGGAGCAAATATCAGCAGTATGTATTATAGCCAGGATACGGGAAGAACGTGGACGCGAAAAAATATGACATCCTCATATGGTGTTTGGGGAGATCCAAGTATTATTTGCGATACGGCGGGAAATTTTTATTACTTCCATTTATCAAATCCTGCTTCGCCGGGTTATTGGATCGATCGTATTGTTTGTCAGAAATCATTAGATAAAGGTTCAACATGGAGTAATGGTTCTTTTACCGGACTCACAGTTCCGAAAAATCAAGATAAGCAATGGCCTGCTGTTGATAGAAGTAATAATAATATGTACATATCTTGGACAGAATTTGATAATTATGGAAGCGCTACAAATACTGACAGCTCAAGAATTTTATTTTCTCGTTCAACCGATGCAGGAATTACATGGTCAACACCTGTAAAAATAAATTCGCTTTCGGGAGATTGCATTGATAGTGATAATACTGTAGAAGGCGCTGTGCCGGCAGTTGGTCCCAACGGTGAAGTTTATGTGTCGTGGGTTGGTTCTAACGGAATAATTTTTGATCGCTCAACCGATCAAGGAAATACTTGGTTGAACAATGATATTTTGGTGACTACAGTTCCCGGCGGTTGGGATTTTATGGTGTCGGGTACCAATAGATGTAATGGTTTACCGGTAACCATGTGCGATACCAGCGGAGGTGCGAACAACGGAAATATTTATATCAATTGGTCAGATCAAAGAAATGGGAGCACAGACACAGATGTTTGGTTGGTAAGATCTACCAATGGTGGTAATACTTGGTCGGCCCCCATAAAAGTAAATAACGATAATACCAACACACATCAATTCTTTACTTGGGCTTGCGTTGATCAAAGTAATGGTGATCTTTATTTTGTGTTTTATGATCGAAGGAATTACACCGATGATCGAACCGATGTTTATATTGCGAAATCAAGCGATGGTGGCAATACGTTCACCAATTGGAAGATCAGCTCTTCTTCTTTTTTACCAACAAACGCAATTTTCTTTGGTGATTATACTAATATCACGGCGCATAACGGCATTGTGAGACCAATTTGGACAAGAATGCAAGCCGGTGCATTAAGTGTGTGGACCGATATTTCTATAAATAATGGAAATTATATTTATACTTCCGTGAACGAAAATAATGCATTTGATTTTAATGCCGATAATTATCCTAATCCCGGCACCGATGAGTTTTATGTTTCTTATAAACTTCGTTATGATGCTCCTGTCTCAATTGAATTATTTAATTCAACCGGACAAAACGTTGTTGTGTGTATGAAGAATGAAAGAAAAGAAATGGGTAAGCATATTGAAACCCTCAATGCGAAAGAATTGGGTTTAGTGCCCGGAATTTATTTTATCAAATTAAGCATCGACGGAAAAGTAAAATTACTTAAACATGTAGTAGAATAGATCACGTCTTCTTCAACTTCATCACTGCCCAATCATTTTTATTATAGCGCTCAACTAATTTTAATTTATTTTCGTTCGCGAATTTTTCAAGTTCGTCAACATCGGTTGTAAAAAAACCGCTCATTAATAAGATCCCGTTGTCTTTTAAAAGTTTTGAATATAATGGAATTTGAATTTTCAACACATTTTTATTGATGTTGGCTAAGATCACATCAAAACCCTTATAATCGTCCAGTAATTCTTTATCACCCAATCTAATTTCAATTTCGGCGCCATCGTTAGCAATGCAATTCTCTTTTGCATTTTCGGCACTCCATTCATCAATATCAATTCCTACAATGGGCGAAGCGCCTAATTTTTTTGCTACAATGGCTAAAATTCCTGTTCCGGTACCCATGTCGAGCACACTTTTATTTTTTAGATCAAGATCAAATAATTGTTTGCACATGAGCCAAGTTGTATCGTGATGTCCTGTACCAAAACTCATTTTTGGCATGATCACAATTTCGTGTTTTATATTTTTTACTTGTGCATGAAATGGTGCGCGGATCAATAAAAGATCTTCTACTAATACAGGCTCAAAATTCTTTTCCCATTCGGCATTCCAATTACTGTGCTCAATTTTTTCTTTTTCAAAGGTGAATTTAAAATCCTCAAATATAAATTCGGTAAGATTGATGGTCTTTTCTAATTCTTCGCTGATGTATGCTTCAAAGCCTTCTTCATTCTCTACAAACGATTCGAAACCTGCTTCCCCTAAACTTGCAATTAAAATATCGGTACCGGGTTGCGGTGGTTCTACTTTAAAATAATAAGCGATGTAGTTTGACATTTATGAATCAAAGATAATGTTTTTAGAGGCAGAAACCACAGAGGGTCTGCGACCCTCTCAGAGTTTACACAGAGAACACGGAGTCCTACTAAACGTCTATATAATCAGGTTTTTTTCTCTGTGACCTCTGTGTAAATCTCTGTGAAGCGTAAGCGCTCTGTGGTTTCTGCCTCTATTAGAACGATGAAACGATAGTACAAAAATCCGCTGCCTTTAAACTGGCACCACCAATGAGGCCGCCGTCAACATCGGCGCAAGCAAATAATTCTTTGGCGTTTTGCGCGTTGCATGATCCGCCATATAAAATGGAAAGTCCATTGGCGAAGTCGGTAGTAAATAATTCTGAAATTGTTTTGCGAATAAAAGCGTGCATCTCTTGCGCTTGAGCAGTTGTAGCATTAACGCCGGTGCCAATGGCCCAAACTGGTTCGTATGCTAGTATTAAATTCTTAAGTTCTTTTTCCGAAAAGTGAGTCAGCACATTTTTTAATTGATCTTTTACTATTGTAAAATGTGTTTCGTTCTTTCGTTGTTCAATTTTTTCGCCAATACAAAAAATGGGCGATAAATTATTTTCTAGTGCACGTTTTAATTTTTGAGTGAGTTGTTCGTTGGTCTCATTAAAATAGGTCCGTCGTTCGCTATGACCAATGATCACGTAATTGCAATTCACCGAAGCTAGCATTTGTGCCGAAACTTCTCCCGTGTATGCACCCGCAATATGTTCGCTGCAATTTTGCGCGCCTAAATTTATCTTTACAAGATCTTTTAAATGTTGTTTGATAGGGGAAATAAAAGGAAATGGCGGACAAATAATAACTTTGGTAGTTGAGTGCTTATCTAAATTTGCAACAATACCATCCACGAGTGCTAAGGCATCGGACAATGAATTGTTCATTTTCCAATTACCTGCAACAATTTTTCTTCTAAAACCCATGCTTATTTTTTTCTAACGCGAGGATCAAGAATTCCGTACGCGATATCAACCAAAATATTTATGAAAACAAATATTGTAGCAAAAATTAAAGTAGCACCCATTACAACAGGAAGATCGTTCTTGCTTAAAGCTTCTACAACTTCGTAGCCAATACCTTTCCAATTAAATACTTTTTCTACGAACACTGCACCGGCCATTAAACCTGCAAACCATCCCGAAATAGCAGTGACAACAGGATTGAGCGCATTTTTAAGTGCGTGTTTGGTAATGATCTTATAGAGCGTTAAACCTTTTGCTTTGGCTGTACGAATATAATCTTGCGATAATACATCTAACAACGAACTACGCGTTAATTGAATTACAATACTTAAAGGACGAACTCCAAGTGTAATAGCAGGCAATATCAAATTCTTTAAATTTAATTTTTGTCCTTCCCACTCATCGTAATCGTACAAACTACCCACGGCGGAGAGTCCGGTGTATTCGGCCAACACATATCCAAAAAGCCAAGCCATTATTAAACCAACCAAATACGATGGCGCACTCATTCCAAAAACGGTGGCTAACACAAAAGTGATCCTATCGAATGCGCTATTTTTTTTAATGGCAGCAATTATTCCCAAAAAAATACCAATACAGGAAGCAATGATGATGGCACTAAAGGCCAAGACCGCGGTTTCGGGAAGCGTGTCTAAAATGATCTCCGAAACATTTCGCTTGGTAATATAACTTCGACGTAAATAGGGGAGTTTTAGTACACAAACTTTCTTTTTCCCAACGGTGAACAAAGGGGTCCAATCGTATTTTTCGGGATTTAAGTACCATAAATTCTGCTTATCTGCATGATTATGTACCGAAACCGGCGAAAGATCGTTTAGATAGTGAATGTATTGGGTAAAAATAGGTTTATCGGTCCCAAGATCACGATGTATGGCCTCTACCGCATCCTTATTGGCCCTTTGGCCAAGCATAATGGTAGCGGGATCGCCGGGAAGTACATTAAATAAAAAGAAAATAGCGGTAACTACGCCAAGCAAAACGATAATTCCGTAGAATATTTTCCCAAAAATGAATTTTAACACTTGGCTAATGTATTAGCAAGCGAATATAAATAAATATATCAATCTTTAATAGGAGTTTTTAGATAAAGTTTACTTTTGTACATACGGATTTGCCTTTTGAAGTACCCATTTTTAAAATATTGCATTTTTGCCCTTTTTTTAAGCCTTAATAAAGGGTTTTCTCAAAAGATAGGTCTTGTTTTAAGCGGAGGCGGATCAAGCGGTTTGGCCCATATTGGTGTTTTAAAAGCGCTGGAAGAATACAATATTCCTATAGATTACATTTCGGGTACTTCCATTGGGAGTTTAATTGGTGCTTATTATGCTATTGGTTTTACACCAAAAGAGATCGAAGCAAGAGTGAAGTCATCTTTTTTTCAGAACGCTGCGCGTGGTGATCTTAATTTTCAATATGGGTATTATTTTAAAAAGAGAAATACGTATGGTTCGTGGGTAACGTTTAGAGTTGATCCCAAAGATGGCGTTCTAAAGAATCTTCCAACAAATGTGATCAATTCTATTCCCATTGATTATTATTTAATGGAAACTTTTGCCTCAAGTTCGGCCGTCATTAAAAATAATTTCGACAGCTTAATGGTTCCTTTTCGTTGTTTGGCCTCTGATATTAAAGCAAAGCAAAGTGTGATCTTTAGGAATGGAGATCTTGCTACAGCGGTTCGCGCAAGTATGAGTTATCCGTTTTACTTGCGTCCGATAAAAGTTGACGATAAATTATTATTTGATGGAGGTTTGTATAATAATTTCCCAACGGATGTGATGTACAAAGAATTCAATCCTGATTTTATCATTGGATCGAACGTGGCAGATAAAACCGCTGCTCCCGAAGATGATGATCTTTATTTGCAATTGAGGAATATCATGATGAGCGAAACAAATTTTAAACCGGTTGCGAGAATGGGATCTTAATTGAACCATGGAGTGATGTGGGCATGTTCAATTTTGAAAAGGTGAATAAGCTAATTGATAGTGGTTATGCGGCAACAGTTAGAAATATTCCCGCCATACTTGCCCAGATAAAACGAAAAGCAGATACTGTGGAGATGAATAAAAAACGACATGAATTAAAAGTACACTACAACTCAAAGAATTTTATTTTTGATAAAGTGAATGTGACAGGGTTGAATGAGAAACAAACAAAATATGTGACCCGTAATTTATTTTATAAGAATAAAGAATTTACGTTGGCTCAACTCAAACGCCGTTATTTTAGATTAGCGGCCGATGATCGTTTTAAAAGTATCTACCCAACAGTTTCGCAAGATAGTTTAACCGGTAAATACGAATTGAACATTAATGCGCGAATGGAAAAACCATTTTTTGTGGATGCAGGAGCAGTAATTTCGAACCGACCAATTAGCGAAGCATTTTTAGGATTGCAATACAATCACATCGGGAGGATAGGATTTTTGGCCTATGCGAATGGGTATATTGGAAAATTAAATTCGGGCGGTCATGCCAAATTACGACTTGATTTCCCCGGTAAAACACCATTTTTTGTAGAGTCGAATTCAACGTATTCGCGTTGGGATTATTTTAATAGCAGCATTTTATTTTACGATCTTTTAAAGCCTGCGTATTTGATACAAGAAGACAAATACACTGAAATAAAAGTTGGTTTGCCTGTAGGAAATTTATCGGTGTTGGATATTTCGGGCGGAGCAGCAGAGTGGGGGAATTTTTATTATCAACGCGATGATTTTACAAAATTAGATACAACAGATAAAACTTTTTTTGATTATTGGTACGGACAAATAAATTACGGCCTTAATACCTTAAATAGAAAAATGTACGCAACGGAAGGTGTGATGTTCAATGCGCGTGCTCGTTATTTAGAAGGAAATGAAAGCTATTATCCCGGCAATACAAGTGTTGGTTCGGATACCTTGCCATTTAAAAATCAATACGCATTGCCATGGCTTCAATTCAAAATTACGTTCGACGGATACGTAAAAACATTCAAACGATTTAGAGTTGGATTGTTTGGCGAGTTTGTAAGTTCAAATCAAACCTTCTTTAGTAATTATCAAAGTTCTATTCTTTCTGCCCCTGCATTCAATCCAACTCCCGAGAGTCAAACTTTTTTTATTGATGCCTATAGAGCGCACAATTATGTGGCGGGGGGAATAAAATTCATCACAACACCATTCAAGAACTTTGATATCCGTATGGAAGGATATTTTATGCAGCCATTTAATTCTATCATAAAAGATGCCAGTGGAAATGCAGGTTACAGTACACCATTCTTGTATAATCATTTTATTGGAACGGCCACGGCAGTTTACAATACACCATTAGGACCATTTTCGTTTGGTGTGAACTATTATGATAAATACCAAAATCCGTTCTCGTTGTTCTTGCATTTTGGATATATCATCTTCAATAAAAAATCGATCGACTAGTTTTTTAACCACGAAAAGCACGAAACCTTTACACGAAATGCACAAAAGTATTTCGTGGCTTTCGTGTCAAATTTTTGTGCGTTTCGTGGTTAAAGATCCGGAATAAAAAAACCCCGCTATTAACGGGGTAAGTTTAAAATTCATCTTCATTAAAAAAGAAATCGTCTTTGGTTGGGTAATCGGGCCATATATCTTCTATAGTTTCGTAACTGTCGCCTTCGTCTTCCATCTCTTGTAAATTTTCGATCACTTCCATGGGCGCGCCGGTTCTCATCGCAAAATCTATAAGCTCATCTTTTGTTGCAGGCCACGGAGCATCCTCTAACCAACTTGCCAATTCTAAGGTCCAATACATAGTAGTTTATTATTCCTGCAAAAGAAAAAATTTTTTTTGGATTACGAAAGAAATGTTGATTAAAAAATGCAGATGTTTTTAAATTTGTAAATACTTGTAAATCATTAAGTTAGGTCGATTCTGCAGCAACCTAGATCATTATTTCCTTTTGCGTGAAAACTTGTTTGTCGTTTTCGAGGGTTAATTTGTACTTACCCTTGCCTAAATTTTTGATGGGAATGGCAACATTGTAAATTGCATTCGATCCCGGTTGCAACCAATTTCCAATGCTAATTAAAACGGCATTATCTTTTGTATCATAAATATTTAGTTTAGAATAACACCAATCACTATTTGTATACGCCATTTTTCCATACAAACTATCGTTCACTAAGTGTATCATTCCATTTGGCGTTTGAAAAATTTGTTGTTTGATGATATACCAAGGAATTGGTTCGTTCTTAATAGTGCATACCAAATTCTTTAAACTCATTTCTTTTTCGCTCAATGTTGAAATGGCTGCGCTTCCATGGTTATTGCTCACGGCCCAAATAGCTTGTTGCACACTTGTAGTACTCAATTGCGCGTAATTCGTATTGATGTATTTAGCAAGTTTCACCAAATTACTATCGGCCATGGTATTTACTTTGTATCCCAGATCCTTGTTTGGACCGGCATCATCGCTCTCGCAACAAAATCCTACAATGTTCTTTGATGTTTTTGAATTTGCCTTTACAATAATTTCTTGTTGCTTCACCACTAACAGATTTTGAAATTCTTCTTTATCGGCAATTAATTTTCGGCCTGGCTCAACGGTGATATTAAGATCGTTCTTGGTTAGATTTTGTATCTCCATCACCGTTGATTCTCCTTGGTAATGTCCTAAACTTTTGATCTTAACCTTAACATAACCATTAGTAAGGGCTTGTTGCAGACTTATATTAGTGTTCATGTTAGAGAACGCAAACAATACGATCGCTAAACTTAAAATTGCTATGATGCGCATAATTCCTCCTTTTTTAACTATAAGCCAAAACAAACGGTAATAGTTACACACTTATGCTCATTATTTTTCCATAAAGGGTAAAGATAGGTGTGATAAAAAATGCTAATTTGGCTGTATCTTTTTAAGAGATGGAAAGATTTACGGGTATAATAGGCATTGTTTTGATATTTGGAATTGCATTCCTTTTATCGAATAATAAAAAAGCTATCAATTACCGTTTAGTGATAAGCGGTTTGGGCTTGCAACTTTTAATTGCGGTATTAGTTTTAAAAGTTCCATTTGTGACACGCTTTTTCGAGATCCTTGGAAAAGGAATGGGTAAGATAGAACAGTTCGCAACACAAGGCGCATCGTTTGTTTACGGTGGCGTGATGATAGATACGCACGACGGACTTTCGAAACCGTACG
This sequence comes from Sphingobacteriaceae bacterium, assembly GCA_023251775.1. GTDB lineage: Bacteria > Bacteroidota > Bacteroidia > B-17B0 > Aurantibacillaceae > Aurantibacillus. Next base: position 19,181 of record JAHEYC010000043.1, read on the forward strand.
GAACACCACATACATTTGTGTTTGCATTTACTGTTACTGCAACTATTATTTTTGTTTGTGTGTTAGTGGCCATCTTTTATCATTTTGGAATTATGCAACGATTGGTTGCTATCATTGCAAGAGTAATGAATTTTGTGATGCGTGCAAGTGGAGCAGAAGCATTAAGTAATGTGGCGAGTGCATTTGTAGGACAAGTAGAAGCGCAAGTTTTGATAAGACCGTATTTAGGAACCATGACCAAAAGCGAATTGCTTTCGTCGATGGCAGGAAGCATGGCTTGCATAGCAGGTGGAATTTTAATTGTGTACGTGAACATGGGCGCACGAGTTGAATATTTATTGGCCGCAAGTTTAATGGCTGCACCGGCGGCCATTGTGATCTCAAAAATAATTTATCCCGAAACAGAAGTTCCAAAAACACAAGGTAAAGTAACTTTAGAAGTAAAACGCGAGCACACGAATTTAATAGATGCCATTTCTCATGGTGCTGCGGATGGAATGAAAATATCTATTAACGTCATTGCAATGTTGATTGGATTTATTGCTTTAATTGCTTTAATAAATTATTTATTAGGATTGATCTCACCACAAGTTACACTAGATGCTATTTTTTCAAAAATATTTTATCCTTTTGCTTGGGCAATGGGCGTACCTGTAGATGATATTGATCAAGTAGCATCTTTAATGGGACAAAAACTCACCATCAACGAATTTGTTGCATTTGATACATTAACACACAAACTTGCAAAACCTTTAAGCGAAAAAGGATTAGTCATAGCAAGTTTTGCTATTTGCGGTTTTGCGAACTTTAGCAGTGTAGGAATGCAAATTGGAGGTATTGGTGCTTTAGCTCCCGAGCGAAGAGCCGATCTTGCCAAATTAGGAATAAGAGCTTTGATAAGCGGAACACTTGCTTCGTACTTATCGGCCACAATTGCGGGAATGTTGATATGAGTTTAAACTTACGCGATAATATTAAAGTAGCCGTTGACTCTATCAAGTCAAATAAATTACGCGCTATTATCACAATGTTGATCATTGCCATTGGTATCATGGCGCTTGTTGGAATTTTTACAGCCATAGATGCAATCAAAAATGGGATCAACAGCAACTTCACCGATATGGGTGCGAATACGTTCACTATTAGAAATGGTGATTTTGGTGTGAGAGTTGGTAAAAGGGGAAGAAAAGCCAAACGCTATGAACCAATTAGGTATAAAGATGCCATGCGTTTTAAAACGCAATTTGATATGCCTTGCTTAACGTCTGTTTCAACCTTAGCAAGTCAAACTGCTCGTTTGAAATCAAAGGAAGAAAGAACAAATCCAAATATTCAGGTGTTTGGTACAGATGAGAATTATTTACAAACTTCAGGTTACGAATTAGCACAAGGAAGAAATTTTACGGCGGCAGAAGCGAACAGCGGAAAAAATATTGTGATCATTGGAAAGGATATTGAAGCATTATTATTTCCAAGATCAAAAGGGTATGATCAAATTATTTCTATAGGTGCTTTAAAATACAAAGTGGTTGGTGTTCTAAAACCAAAAGGAAGCAGTGCGGCATTTGGTGGTGATAAAGTTTGCATCATCCCACTTACAAATGCGCGTCAGTATTTTGGAGGAGACAAAATGGATTTTACAATTAATGTGATGGTAACGCACATTAGTAAATTAGAGATCGTTTTGGAAGAGGGCAGGGGATTATTTCGTAAGATACGGCACGTAACAGCAACCGAAGATGATGATTTTTCGATCACCAAATCAGATAGTTTAGCAACGATGCTTATTGATGATCTTAATAAAGTTACAATGGGCGCAACGATAATTGGGATCATTACACTATTAGGCGCTGCAATTGGATTAATGAATATTTTATTGGTAACAGTAACCGAACGCACGCGCGAAATTGGAATTCGAAAAGCATTAGGCGCAACACAGCAAACCATTAAAAATCAATTTTTGATAGAGAGTATTGTTATTTGTGTATTTGGTGGAAGTTTGGGGATTCTTTTGGGAATAATCATTGGAAATTTGATCAGTATGGCATTAGAAACCGGATTTTTTATTCCTTGGTTTTGGATGATGTCGGGTTATGCTATTTGTGTGTTAGTTGGTTTGGTGAGCGGCTATATTCCTGCTAAACGCGCATCGCAATTGGATCCAATCGAAAGTTTACGATTTGAATAATGCCTTTTGGTTAAAACAAAAATGCAGTCCCTAATTGGAACTGCATTTTTTTATAATTAGATCTATTTCTTTTCTTAGAACGCAAAACCAAAACATATTCCAAATGCTCTGTAACTTGCCATTGGAATGCCTTTAATAGTTACTTTGGCCGAGTTGGTGGTTGTTTCAATACTTACGGCGCCATTAGAAAAATTTTGTAATTCGCCCATGCTATTATTAATATCTGTTTTAAGATCTGCTTGTTCTTGAGCCGACAAATTCAAAGAAGGATCGTCAGATTTTGCTTCAAGTGTTAACTTACCTTTTCCTGCACCGCCACCTAGTATCCACCAGTCAATAGAAAAATGTTCGCTAATGATCCATTGCGACCCTAACATTAAGCCTCCTGTAAAACCTCCAAAAGAAGCTTTTGCTTTATATAACCTCGAAAAACCGCTCGGTTGAAGATCATAATAATCAGCGCTCAGCGTATATTTTGAATATCTGAAATAAGGCGCCAAATAAAATCCGTGTGGAGCTTGATGTTCTTCTTTTTTACCGGGATAAAAACGAAACTCAGGTGTTACCGACCATCCTCCGAATTTTGGAAGTTGATAGCCGTCGCCATTAGGTGATGGTTCAAAAACTGTAGCAGGGATCTTAATAGGTAGTAAATAACTAATGCCAAGCGCACCCGACATATTCTTATGAAACCCGTACTCATATTGCAACGAAATATTTCTGAGTACCAATTGAGATAAATTCAGTTTGACCACTTGTTTTGATGTTCTGTCGCCACCATCTTCTGAAGAACGAGTAGCTTTTTTCTTTTTAATGTAAAGTGGACTGGTTTCTTTGATTTCAGGCGGATCGCCAGCGCTTAGCTGAGTTGTGAAACCGATCAACAACATTAAAGCTCCGAATAGATTTTTTTTCATAAGATTAAAAATTTTAATAAATATAAATATTTAAAATGAATATCAAAATTGGATTCTGATCATCTAAATTTTAGCTCATTTTACTGTATTTATCCCTTAAAAAGCGCTTCTCGTCGGGATGTTAACGAAAAACTTGAAATTTTGCCCTGAAATTTGAAAGTAAAGGAATTTGGTTATATTTGAGCTATATGAAAAAAACTATAAAAATAATTGCTTTACTGCTATTAATAAATACGGTACAAGCGCAAGAGAGTGCACTCTCTGAAGGAAAAAACTCAGTAAATCTCTACTATGGATACAGTTTTGCGGGATCCCTTTTCAATGCATATAATACATCTACTTCTCTTAATTATAAAGTATCTCAATTGGGCCCTATCGGATTAGTATATGAACATATGGTAACTGATAAAGTGGGTTTAGGAGCAGAATTTGGCTATCAAAAAACTTCTGTGACCTGGGATTATAATGACACTTATTTTAACTCCAGTAGTCAATTGGTTCCCTATACAGAAAGCTATAACTTTAAATATACGCTTTTGAGAGCGCAGTTTAGATTTAATTATCACTTTACAGAAAGCGAAAAATTTGATGCGTATTTCTTAACAAGTGCGGGTTATAGAGGTGCTCAGTATTCACTTACATATACTAGTTCTGATCCTAATTATGCTGGTTCGGCAACATATACAACTCCTAAATCACCATTTATTATTGGTGTAAAACCGGGTATAGGACTAAGATATTTTTTTACAGATAATCTCGGTATAAATCTTGAGATCGCAGCAGGTACGCCATTAATGTGTGGTGGGGTTTCTTTCAAGTTCTAATAAAAAATAAAATAGCGAAACACTCTATCGAACGGTAGAGTGTTTTTTTATTGCTCTTTTGCTACGGCGCAATTGTCTTCTGTTCTCTCTTCTTGCTAAGCGATCCTCTTTTCTGTTTCCTGTAGCAATGCGTGCACTTGGTTTATCCTTTCCTTTTTTCTTGAGATAGGGATTATAAGCGTCTTTACTACTTCGCCATTTGCGCCAAACACGTTTGCGTTCACGTTTTTGTTTGAACATTTCTTTATTCTGCGCTTCGACATGATTTACCGAAAACAAAAGAAAGAGAACTAGGCCTATTTTAAAAAATGCGTTCACCTTACAAAAGTACTTGAACTTGTATAACGGTTAAATTTGAAGGAAGTTACTTATAAACAGAAAGCGTTTTAAAAGCTATGGATCAATACTTAAGACGAGATGAATTATCTATTCAGATATTCAGAAGCGGCGGCACCAAATAATTTTATACCATCTTTATATACAACTATAAAGGCATCGGTAATTCCAATGGCAACTGCTTCTTCTTTTAGTTGTTTAGCAAAATTTGCCTCGGTAAATGTTCCAATGTTGTAAATGTATAATCCATTGATTACTTTATTTTCAATTGGCCAGCTCTTAATGTTGTTGAATCTATTATCAACATCATCCGGAACAGGTTTGCTGTATGCGCCAATTTGTACTTTAAAGGTCACACCGTCCTCGTTTTCTTTCACGCCATTTTCGGGAGTTGCTGCCGGTTTATCTTTTACATTATTAGTGAAAGGAGCAAACGTTGGCGTAATAGATGCAACAGGTGTATTGGTTGCAGGATTTGTTGAATTGATATCTGGGAAAATGATAGGGTTCTCTTCTTCAAACACAATACTTGAGTCAGCATCTTTTTTAGCCTTGGCATCGTTGTAAGGCATTCGTTTACCGTCAATGTATGCTGTTACAAACGCGTCTCTAATACCAAGGTCAATAACGCGACGTTTATCATTTATCAATCGATCAACATTATTGTAAATTCCGGCGGTATAACGGTATAAGCCATTTGGTAATTGCTCAGTATAAATAGGAGTTAAACTCTTTAAACGTTCTTTACCAATTAAACGTGAGTAAACACCAATTTGTACAGTGTATAATAAATTCTTGGTCTTCTCTAATTCTTTGGTTACAGTTACAGGAATTTCTGTGTTTGTTTTTGTTGCAAAATTAGGATTCACATTATCTTTTATACCTGCACTTGTAATGGTGTTGCCAAGTGTTTTGCCTTCTCTTTCAAGAATTGCAAGTGCTTCTGCTAACGTAATACGTTTTCCATTAAAGAATACAACAACAAATGCATCGGGGTATCCATTTTTTTGAAGATCGTTCTTAACAGCACTTGCATTTTCAAGCTTAATAAAGTTACCTGCGGTATAACGGGTATAACCATTCGTTGCTGTTTCTGCATTTACAGGAGTTAAACCGCGGAACGAATTATTTGGAATTTTTGTTTTGAACGCCCCAATTTGTACACGGAAGATCAAACCATCAGGCATTTTTGCATCAACGGGAATTGGTTTTGCTTCGCTGTAAGCATTTTTATTTAATACTTCTAATCCTTCAATGCGTGCAATTACTTTTGTTCCTGCAGTATTATTATTTGTGGCTGTGTTATTCTCGGTATTATTCTCAGTATTGTTTGTTGTGTTATTAGTTGTGTTATTTGTATTATTCGTTTTAGTATTAGTTGCTACAGCATTTGTTGCGTTATTATTGGTCTTTGTGTTAGTTGTAACTGCATTTGTATTATTATTAGTTGTTTTAGTGTTGGTTGCAACTACAGCTGTATTACTTACTTTATTATTAACCGTTACAAGATCCCCTGTTGGTTGCTTATTAATAAGAATATTTAATTGGGTTGCCGCAGTTAAACCGGTTTTGGCAGCAAGCGATAATAGTTTTAAACGCTCGGCCGCGTCGTTGGTCTTACTTGAACGTATCAAAAGGTTCTTCGACTCAGCATTTAAATTAAGCACATTGCTCCTCACTCGCACCTGATCGGCATTTAAATTCTTCGGAACAGAATTTTTATTAGTTTCATATTCCCTAGTGTAAGCATTGGTTAAATTGGTGAGCTCGCTTATTTCTTTTGCGTAAAGATCAGATTGCTTTTGTTTTAATTCAGCAGGGATCTCTTTTGCGCCACTCATATTATTATAACTTGGTTCTTTCACCACGTAATCAGGAACTGCAGCTTTTAATTCGTTGATGATCTCGTTTTGTTTTAACAAATTACCAGCTTCAACCTCGTCGGCATTTTCCATAGCGCCCAACTTGGCCGAATTATTGGTTAATGCATTTGCTTCTTCGCGAATATCTTTTGCTTGTCTGCGTTTTGTTTCTATATCTTCTAGTTTTGCTTTTATAGAAGCAGCAAGATCAGGATTACTGTTGTTTACTGTAGCCAACATATCGTTAATTGCATTTTTGTTGGCATTGTAATTAGCTTCGTTATACTGCATGGTTAACTGCGCAGCTTCCACTTTTTTAGCGAACGACTTATCCTCAAGATCTTTTGCCTGATTCATCAAAGCAGTTTGTTCATCCCCTGTTTTGCTTTCAGCATCTTTTTTTACATTACTTGCTTCTTGCGAAAGAGCATCCGAGGCATCTAATAATGAATTGATCTTATTTTTGATGTCCACATTATTCATTGCTCCGGCGCTGTTTGTATTCGCTTCATTTGCTTTTGCAATTTCTTCGTTCAATGCCTTATTATCTTTATCTAAACCTTTTAATGCATCCAAGGCCGAATTCTTTGCTTCATTGGCTTGAGGATTTCGTAATTCAAAATTATTCTTCTCGAAATATGAATTGATCTGATCTAGGGAAGTGTCTTTATGATTCTCAAAGCTTAGGTCAACACTAAATGCCGAATTGGCTTGCTCGTTGGTAAAATTATTTTTTGGAACAACTGTATTTGTAGCAACCGTATTATTTTCGGTATTGTTGTTCGCATTGTTATTTGCATTGTTATTTGTATTCGCATTAACATTGTTATTTGTGTTGTTATTCTCAGTATTAGTATTCGCTGTTTTTGTATTAGTAGCAACTACACCAACAGTTTCAGCATCATTATTAAGTTTGTTGATGGCTAAAATAGTTTCGTTCTGTTTTTTTACAAGATCAGCTAAGCTCATCAACTTCTCTGTTTCGTTACTTGATTGTTCAATCTTTGTTTTTAAGGCAGCGATCTCAGCTAAGTTCTTAATGATAACTGTTTGTTGTGTCTTTAAAGCAGGAGTGTTATTAATATTTGGTTTACTTGCCGAAGTTGCACTTGCACTTTTGATCTCTTCATCATTAGCTTCGCTCAACGTTTTATAAGCTGTGCTCTTTGCGGCAATAAGTTGTTTTACTTCTGCATTTACTTTGGCAACCTCTTCTTTTAATACGGCTTCATTTACAATGTTAACGGTGTTAAGATCCTTATATGGTTTTAAAGCAACATCGGGATTTGCTTTTTTCAAAAGATCTAGCGCTTGATTTTGCTTATTAAGCGCGATCAATTCTTTTTCTTCGGCATTTCCGAGATTACCAATTTTTGCGGAGTTATTACTTATAGCATTTGCTTCTTCTCTAATGGCTTTGGCTTGTTTAATGGCAATTTCTGCTTCCTCCATTAATGCTTTGGCCTGACTCGCGGTTCCTTCATCTGCTTTATTAGTGGCAAGTAATGTTTGGGAATTTTCTTTATTCACTTCAAACTTATCCAGATTTATTTTTGCACTTAGCTCAGAAGCTTCAATTTGTTTTTGTTCCGATTGTTTGTCTAATGCGTCGGCCTCATTTAATAATTTTGCTTTTTCATCTCCGCTCTTACTGTTCGCATCATTACGCAGTGTATTTGCTTGTAAGGTTAGATCGTCTGCTTGTTTTAAAATAGCCTCGGGGTTATTGGAGTTCTTGGTTAAACTTGTTGAAGAATTCTTAATGTTCTCTTCGGCCGCAGTAATCGTCTCTTTTAATTTATTTTGCATAGCATAGGCATCGTTGATCTGAGAATCGGCCTGCACTTTTATGTTTTGTCCTGTGGTATTATTGTAAGTGTTGAAATTAAATAGAACATTATCGGCCTGAGTTAACGAAGCTTTGATATCCTTTAACTGATCCATGGCCTTAGTTGGATTATCAACCGAGATCTCTTTTAAATTTTGATTGGTGGTTGGCGCATTGTTGGTAGCCAGCAATTGTTTATTGATATCGTTAATGCGTGTATTGTTATTGGCTATACTTTGTTGATTTTGTTTTTTAGTAGCTTCTAAATTCTTAATATCGGTTGTGATCGCCTTTTTTTCGTTGGCATTCTTAGTTTTTGTTAGCGCCGATTTATTTTGTGCTATTTGAACATCAATATCTTTATTGTAGGCCACAAGTTGATTGTTCACACTTGCGATATTATCCTTATTGTTAGCATCGGTGATGTTGATCTTGTTGGTGTATTTTTCTTCCAATTGCTGACTACCTGTTTTATTCACAGCAACACTTCCGGTTGTATTGGTGTTTGTTGCATTCACATTGGTCTCAACTTTCGCAAAGTTCTCTGTTTTGATCTTGTCGGCTAAAGCCAATTCACTCTTCATCGCGTTAAGTTCATTAGTGATCTTAGCTTCATCTTCTTTACTTTGTGTTAGGTCAGCATCAATTTTTTGCTGATCGCTCTTCTGTTGATTTAAACGATTAGTGATCTCTTCCTTCTTTTTCTTTTTTGCAATGGCTAATTCATTCTCGGTCTTAGCAATTTCGCCAAGCGCATTTGAATTATCGTTATTTAATGTATTGGTCTTTTCCGTAGCAATGGCTAATTCTTTTTCTTTCTCACTTATATCATTCTTTAGCTTATTGTAAACATTCTCCGATTCGTTCTTTTGTTCCGACACACTGGCGATCTGCTTTTGGATATCATCCAATTTTTGTTTGGCTTCAGGTGTATTGTTCTTTGGATTAGAAGCTATCTTCTCTAATTCCTTTGCGTATTGATTATTTAGTTCAGTTTCTTTTGCTTTGTTCGCAGCATCTTTTTCAAGTGTCTTGGCCAGATCCAATATCTTATTTGCTACAACCAGATCTTTTTCACCTTCTTGTTTTTGTTCTATGGCTTTAGCTACTTCTTCTTTTTTTACGGCTTCATCTGTTATTGCTTCCGCTTTTGTTAAGGCTTCGTCGGCCGCTTTTATCTTATTATCAGCTTCTATTTTTTTAGCTGTTCCAAGATCTTTTGCATCCCAAGCATCCTGATTTAACTGTGTAGCTTCTTTATTTGATTCTTCAGCATCCTTTTTAGCGATCGCGATCAATTCCTTGTTATTTATTCCGCCGGTATTATTCTTTGGATCCTTGTTATTGACATTCGTATTATTATTATTATTTTTTGGATCGGTATTATTTGTATTAACTGTTGGGTTGTTGGTATTTGCTGCTGTAGTGTTAGTATTCACAGCCACTAAGGTATCAGGCTCGGTGTTCGTTTCTGTAGGTAAATTGTTCTTGCCTTCGTTTGGATCGAGTTTCGATTTTTCTTCGATCAATTTCAAATACTGTAAATAACTATCATCGCTTGGTGCTTCTTCAAAGTCGTTAATGATCTTCAATACCTCATTTTCGTAAGTAATGGTTTGCTTGAATGGTTTTCCAACTTGTGCTAATGGTAAACTGATTCCTTGCGATTGTGTGCGTAAACCCGGCGTTTCAACCGTGTACAAAAGTTTGGCGCCATTTGGTAATTGGAGTGTGAATTTCCCTTCATAATCTGCTTCAAATGTTCCTACATCTTTTCCTGTGCTAATATTTTTGATCGAGATCTTACTTTGCACACTTTGCTTGGCACTTTCTTTTGCAACCGATCCTCGCATCATGATAAAGTCGATGGGCTTGCGTGTTGTTTTAATTTTTAGGACATCAATTTTACCGGGGGGACTATACCTTCCTGTACTGAAGTAGGCAAATTTTTCGGAAGAATCGGTCACAAATAAATAATCATCGTCAGGAGAGTTAATAGGAAATTCTAAGTTCTTTGGTGTACTCCACGATTGTGTTGCTTCATTGAAATCAGATCTAAAAATATCGTAACCACCCATGCTGTTGTGGCCCTTACTTGCAAAGAAAATGGTTTTTCCATCTGGCTGAATAAAAGGATAATCCTCATCAAACTCGGTATTGATACCAACAACCAGAACAGGTTTTCCAAAATCTCCGCCTGCAATTCGTTCTTTGTAATAAATATCTCTTCCATTCAATGTATTCTCGCCATAACTGCTAAAGTAAACTCGGTCGCCCGCTTTAGTAGAATAGAGAATTGATTTATCTTTTTTCTTTTTATCTACATTGGTCTTAAAATTATCTGTCTTCACCAATAACTTCCCGCCAACGCTTGAAAGATCGTAGCTGCGAAAATAATCTGCTTCGTTCAATTGTTTTTTAGAGAGAACTTCCAGGTCGGTGATGGTACTCAGCAAGCGTTTTCCATTTCCGCACGCGCGGATCTCGCGATCTACTTGCAATTTTTTTTGCATCGAACCCGATGCTTCTTGTTTGAATTGGTTGTAAAAACGAATTGCTTCATCAAATAAATAATTGATGTGATAAGCTTTCCCTAAGAAAAACGCAACGTCCTTTGGAAGATCAGCGCGATTGTTGTACGCTTTGTTCAAGTATGAAAAACTTTTCTTTTTATCGGGTTCCGCATAGATCATACAAACTCCCAAGCGATAATTGTACAATGGATCGCCGGAATGATTGGAAACTAACTGAGAATAGAGCTTGTAAGCCTTGATATAATCCTCATCTTCGAACAGATCCTCTGCCTGTTTCTTTAATTCCGCCTCGGTTTGAGCGTTTATTTGAATACTGAAGCATGTCAAAACAATAGTTAAACTCAATTTAATTAATTGGGTATAAGATATTGAAAATAAGCCTTTTAAGCTACTAAGCTTCAGGTCCATACAGGTAGATGATGTAAAAATACTAAATTTTAATCTTAAGATGAATTTTTTACGAAAATTCACAAAAAAAGCTGCCTCTTTTTACCATAATAATTGCTAAATAGTGTTTGGCCGAAAAGTTCATTTTCATCGTTGTCCTTGTCTAAAAAATTAGTCATTTACCTTAGTAAACTCCTAATTTTATTAGACTTCGCACGCCTCGAAACTGAACTTTTCCATCCAAACACGGGTTTTCCTTAAAACACTAAATACTATCAAGGTAACTAAAGGCATGCTTTTATTTGTTTTGAATGGCAAATATTATCCACAAAACTGCTTGGAAAAGCTTTTAATGGACTACATTTGCGGCATAAACCAAAAATCATTTAAAATGTCAAAAAAACTACTCCTCATAGCTGCAACTCTTGTTACAGTAGGGCTTAGTGCTCAAAACAAAACTCAGAAGAACAGTTTAAAACAAGCTTCATTTGGGTACGCAACTAACTTGAAAGCTGCAAATACTCTTACCCAAACCTGCGATAGTATTGTTACCATGAATTTGCAAACGGCAACTGTTAGCGTTGCAAGCGCGGGTACCGATTCTACAGTTCCTACTTGTACCGCTATCGCGGGCTATGTTTACGGAACAAACTGTTATGCCGATAAGGAAAAAGCACAATTCTTTGATGGAGCAACCTATTATGGATCTATTCCTAATTTATCAATTACAGCTGTAAAGGTGATGTTTTGGCATGATGTTACTTCGGGTGAAGGAACTCAAGGCGGAGGCGGAGCTAGTGTTGGAA
>JAHEYC010000044.1 GCA_023251775.1 Sphingobacteriaceae bacterium
GCTAATTCTCTATAGGCTTTATCTTTAGTAAAACGGTACAAGAATATATTATAGATAAGACAAAAGATAAGCGCCCCCATGTATATGCTAAAAAAGAACACATAATCCATTTGCATATACTTTAGTTTATCGCCATTGATGGTTTGCATAAGCTGACCATAATACGCATCGCCCAACCAATAATAAATATCGCAGCTTCCATCGAGTGCCAAGTGAGCGCTTGCAGTATCGCCGTTAACTTTGTAATACGACCAAGATCTTACATAATCTTTTAAGGCTGTATCTAATTGGTTGGTTCGTGATTCGCAAAAGGCCTTTAAATAATAACCATCACCAAGTCCACGTGCGTATTTTATCTTTCCAGAAAGCGCTAAGATCTCTTTGGTAAGCTTAAATGAATTTTCATAATCGGAATTATTTCTGAGCTCGTTCGAACGCGTTATGAGCTTATTGATCTCAGCTGTATCCGAATTGCCTGCCCATACATGTGATGCGATCAGGAAAAAGAAAATATGGATGAGGAATTTCAAACGAAATAAAGATAACATTTTTTATTAAAGAATTGCAGCGTTTTAATTAAGGATTTTCGATTAACTTTACGCCGTGTATAGCAAGATCGTATTAAATAAAGATAAGGAGCAATCCCTTCTGCGCCTGCATCCCTGGGTGTTTTCGGGCGCTATTAAAGTAAAGGAAGCTAATTTAAAAGATGGAGCTTTGGTAGAGGTTTTTTCTTCTGCTAATAAATATCTGGCAACAGGTTATTATGCTAATGGAAGTATTGCAGTTCGTATTATTTCATTTGAACAAGTGGCCATTGATGAGATATTTTGGATAAATAAGATCCGTAAGGCGTATGTGTATCGAAAACAAATTGGGATCGTAAATGAGAACACAAATGTATATCGTTTATTTTTTGGCGAAGGTGATGGCGTTCCGGCATTGATCATTGATAATTATAACGGACATATTGTTATTCAATCGCATAATATTGGTGTGAATTTACAGCGCGAGAATATTGTTGCCGCATTAAAAAAAGTTTTGGGATCTGAACTTAAAACTATTTACGATAAAAGTTCGGAAACAATTTCAGGAAAAGGCAATCATGGTGATGTAAAGAATGAATTTGTTTTAGGAGATACAGAAAATACCATTGTAAAAGAAAATGGAATTCAATTCATCGTAGATTGGACCAAAGGACAAAAAACCGGGTTTTTTATAGATCAACGCGATAATCGAAAATTATTGGGCGACTATTGTAAGGGGAAAACAGTCCTAAATACATTTTCATACACCGGTGGTTTTTCGGTTTACGCTGCATTGGCAGGAGCAAAAGAAGTTCATTCGGTTGATGTTAGCGCGCCAGCCATCGACATTGGAAATAAAAATATTGATTTGAATGGTGCAAAGAACCATACGTCATTTGTGGAAGACACGTTTGATTTTTTAAAAGATAAGAAAGATGTATACGACGTGATCGTGTTAGATCCTCCCGCATTTGCAAAAAGCAGAGATGCAAAACATCAAGCTATCAATGGGTACAAACGATTGAATTCAATGGCCATGAAACTAATTAAAAGTGGCGGAATCATTTTTACATTTAGTTGCAGCGGTGTGGTTGACAAATATCTTTTTTATAATACAATTACTGCAGCTGCAATTGAAAGCAAACGCAATATTCGCGTCTTACATTATTTAAATCAACCCGCCGATCATCCTGTTACCCCGTATTTCCCTGAGGGTGAGTATCTAAAAGGCATGGTACTTTGGGTGGAGTAAGGGTTTTGCTTACTCGCTTGTAATCATTAAATTTGTTTCAAATAGCGCACACTATGATCAAGGACTGGACCAAAGAAGAAATACTTGAAGTTTACAATACACCTTTAATGGAGCTCATTTATCGCGCCTCGGAAGTGCATAAAACGCATCATAAAATTGGCGAAGTTCAAGTGAGTTCTTTACTTTCTATTAAAACAGGTGGTTGTCCCGAGGATTGTTCGTATTGTCCGCAAGCCGCACGTTACCACACCGAAGTTAAAGTTCAAAAATTAATGAGTGTTGCCGAAATTAATGAGGCAGCCGATAATGCAAAAGCCGGCGGTGCAAGCAGAATGTGTTTAGGCGCAGCATGGAGAGAAGTTCGCGATAATAAAGATTTTGATAAAGTGTTGGATATGGTAAAGACCATCAACAGCAAAGGCATGGAAGTTTGCGCAACGCTTGGAATGGTTACCGAAGATCAAGCAAAAAAATTAGCCTCAGCAGGATTGTATGCATACAATCATAATTTAGATACATCCGAAGAAAATTATAATAATATTATTTCTACACGCACGTATGATGATCGCTTGAATACATTAAAGAATGTTCGCAAAGCAGGATTAACTGTTTGTTCTGGCGGAATTATCGGCATGGGCGAAACGTCAGAAGATAGAGTAGGAATGTTGTATACCTTGAGTTTATTACGTCCATTACCCGAAAGCGTTCCTATTAATGCCTTAGTTGCTGTAGAGGGAACTCCTTTAGCTGATCAACCGCCTGTTCCTATTTGGGATATGGTGCGCATGATAGCCACAACACGAATTGTTATTCCAACAACGGCTGTGCGTTTAAGTGCAGGACGTTTGAATATGAGTATGGAAGGACAAGCGCTGTGTTTTATGGCAGGAGCAAATTCAATTTTTGCAGGAGATAAATTATTAACTACACCTAACCCGCGTTATAATCAGGATATGCAAATGTTCGAGATCTTAGGATTGAAACCAAAAAAAGCATATGCTGATGTGAGAATTGAGGAATCGGTGAATCATGGGTAAAGATCCTTCAAACATTCACGAGGCATTACAATTGAGGCAAGAAACTAATTTGCTTCGCACACTTTCTAAAAATTTTTCCGGATCAGATTTTATTAGCAACGATTATTTAGGATTTTCTAAATTAGGTCTTTTGGCTAAGAACAGTTCTAATGCCTCAGGCTCCGGAGGTTCACGATTGATAAGCGGTAACTCAGAATTTATTGAAGAAACCGAAAAAAAGATCGCCACATTTCATAAAGGAGATAGTGCTTTGATATTTAATTCGGGTTATGATGCTAATGTTGGATTGTTCTCGTGCGTTCCGCAAAAAAATGATCTTGTGATCATGGATGAATTGATCCACGCATCAATTTACGATGGCGTGCGATTAAGTTATGCCAAACATTATAAATTCAAACACAACGATGTGAATGATCTTAAGGATCATTTAGAACGGCATAAAGGAAGTTTTGATAATGTATTTATTGCCGTAGAAAGTGTTTACTCTATGGATGGAGATGAAGCGCCGTTAAAAGAGATCATTAAATTAAAAGAGAAATACAAAAATGTGTTCATCATAGTTGACGAAGCTCATGCCATTGGTGTTTTTGGAAGAGGTTTGTGTGCAGGACTAGAAGATAAATTTTTTGCAAGGGTTTATACTTACGGAAAAGCAATGGGCTGTCACGGTGCTGCCATTGTGGGAACAAAGGAATTAAGAAATTATTTGATCAATTTTGCGAGGTCGTTTATTTATACCACAGCTTTACCCGATCATGCAATTGCTAATATCTCTATTGCTTACGATCTTTTAAAAGAAAATAAACAGCAACCTTTGCTTCGTACAAATATTGATCACTTTTTAGAAAAAGTAAAAGATATCCCGGCATTTATTAAAAGTAGAAGTGCCATTCAATGCATGGTGTTGAATAATAATAAAAAAGTGACGGATCTTGAGGATAAATTGAAAAAGAAAAATATTTTAAGCAAGGCTGTGAAGAGTCCTACCGTAAAAGAAGGCAGCGAACGAATTCGTTTTTGTTTGCATGCTTATAATACTAAGCAAGAGATAGACACTTTAGTAAAAGTTTTGAAAGCGGAGTAATGAAACGTTATTTTATAACCGGAATAGATACCAATGTTGGTAAAACAGTTATCTCGGCAATTTTAGCCGAAGGGTTAGAAGCAGATTATTGGAAACCTATCCAGTGTGGAATTTCAGATGGAACAGACGTGAAGGAGATGAGCAAGATGATCTCGAATTCAAAAACAAAGATTCATCCCGAAGCGTATTCATTTGCTGCACCGGTATCTCCACACTTAGCCGCTGCCATAGAGAATAAAAAAATTGATGTTAAGAATATAAAACTTCCAACAACAACTAATAGCTTAATAATAGAAGGAGCAGGAGGGATGATGGTGCCTGTAAGTAAAAATAATTACGTGATACAAATGGCAAGAGAATTGGATGCAGAAGTGATCTTAGTGATAAGAAATTATATTGGCTGTATCAATCACTCTCTTTTATCGATCGATTATTTATTACGTAATAAATACAAGATAAAAGGATTGATATTAAATGGAAATTTTGACCCGTTGGTTGAAGAGGCCATTACAAGCTATTCGGATGTTCCCGTTTTGGCAAAATTCGCCGAGCAAACAGTTATTGATAAGAATAAAATTAAAGAATTAGCTTCTTCTGTAAAGAAAGAATTATTCAAATGAGTTGGAGTGAGAGAGATAAAAAAAGCATTTGGCATCCGTTCACACATTTAAAAACGGCCGCTAACCCGATTGTAATTACAAAAGCAGAAGGAATTTTTTTTTACGACGAAAAGGGCAACAAGATCATGGATGCCATTTCGAGTTGGTGGGTAAATTTGCACGGACATTCACATCCTTATATCTCAAAAAAAGTAAGCGAGCAATTAATTTCGTTCGAGCACATTCCTTTCGCTGATTTTACTCATCAACCTGCCATTGAATTGGCTGAGCGTTTATTAAAACATCTCCCAACTAACCAAGCAAAACTTTTTTATTCCGATAATGGTTCCACCGCTGTTGAAGTAGCTTTAAAAATGACACTTCAATACTGGCATAACAAAGGCGAGCCTAAAAACACATTTATTGCCTTAGAAAATGCGTATCACGGCGATACATTTGGAGGCATGAGTGTTGGTGCAAGAAATGTGTTTAGTAATGCTTTCGAGAATCAATTATTCAATGTAGCGCATATTCCAATTCCTACAAAAGAGAATTTGAAACAAATAAAAGAAGTTATTGGAACTTGGAAAGAAAATCATTCGATCGCCGGATTTATTTATGAGCCATTAGTGCAAGGCGCCGCAGGAATGATGATGTACGATGGAGAAGCTTTAGATGAACTGATCGCATTTTGTAAACAGAACGAAATTATTACGATAGCCGACGAGGTCATGACCGGCTTTGGTAGAACAGGAAAATTCTTTGCAAGCGATCATTTAAAAAATAAAGCGGATATCATTTGTTTATCAAAGGGATTAACCGGTGGTTATTTGCCTTTAGGTGTTACCTCTTGCTCACAATTTATATATGATGCGTATATAAGCGACGATAAAACAAAAACATTCTTTCACGGACATAGTTATACGGCTAATGCTACAGCCTGCGCAGCAGCTTTAGCAAGTTTGGATCTTATGGAGAAAAAAGAAACGTGGGATCAGATCCAAATGATAGAAATAGAGCATTTAAATTTTCTAAAAGAGATAAAGGAGCATAAAGCGTGTAAGGAAGTAAGAGTAAAGGGAACTATATTGGCAATTGAATTAAGAACAACGGATGAAACACATTATTTAAATTCTATTTCTGAAGAAATAAATTCGTATTTTTTGAGTAAGGGAATTTTATTAAGGCCTTTGGGAAATGTGTTCTATATTTTACCGCCATATTGCATCACAAAAGAGGAATTGCAATACATATATAAAAACATCAGGGAGTTTTTGAACCTCTGATCCATCTATCAATTTGCCAGGTAAGCAAACCGCTTCCTATTCCAACGATCATTCCTCCCAAAACATCGCTTGGGTAATGCACACCTAAACGCATGCGCGAATAACCAACAAGTCCTGCATACGCATAAGCAGGAACAGCAAACTCCCATTTTTTTGTACTTAAAGTTAAAGCGGTAGCCGTTGCAAAAGCTGCTGCGGTATGTCCGCTCGGAAATGAAAGCGAACCAACTTTTGTGCGTTGAATAATATCATTTGGATACGTTACAAATGGACGATCGCGTTTAACAGCAAGTTTTATACCATAACTTAAACCGTTGGCAAGTCCAATGGTGATAGCACTTTTATAACCATTGCGCATCATTTCTTGATCTTTATTAAAATAACCGTAAGCCCAAATGCCCGCGGGGGTTAATGGCATGGCAGGAAAAACAGAAAAGGAAACACCCTTCATAGTTTTATCCCACATAGGCATACTGCCTGCATTAAATGTTTTTAATAAGCGAAGGTCGGCGTTTTGACAAAACGAATTTAAACTAATAAGGAGTATGACTATGAGACTAAGTTTTTTCAAGTGGTTTTTTGTTTTTCTTTAATTTTTGTAAGTAACGTTGGTAAAGATCATTCCAGGTATCAAATTCCTCTCTAAAAAAGAAACCTAATCCTTGTGTATACGGACCGCCTGATGTCATCAATTGCGTATTATCATTTGTTCGATTAAAGCCTTTTAATTTATAACGACCATCCTTACTTAATTTATATTCCACATTCACATCACCAATAATATTTTTACTTGTGCCTGTACTTGTACCCGCGCCAAAATTCCCGTCAACAGAAAGTTTGTCGTCCAAAAAATTACGATTTACATTTATGAGAACTTCATCCGAATTATTTTGACTTCCGGGCCTATAATTCACACCAACTTGCAGATCCTTGTCAAAATTTCCAACTAAACCATCTAATACGCCATTTACCCTGCTGCTTAATAATTCACTTCCCGTTGAAGCCGCCGCGTTTCCAGCAGTTACACCGCCGCCGGCTGTTCCGTAAATTACAGGAGGAATAAAACTTCTAAATAAAAGAAACGAAAATACTTGTCGGTTAAGTTCAGCTTCATCAGAAAGAACACTGGCTATCTGCGAGCGCACATTATCCGAAATGGAAGGGAATTCCAATTCAAATGAGATATCAGGTTTCATCAGAGTGTTCTTCATAATTAATTTACAGGCCGCAGGTGTTCGCGATTTATGTTGCCCCGTAACATCATTTATTAAAGGTGCAATGGAAGCGCGTTGTCGGTAACTGGCGGTAATGTCAATATCGCCGTTATAAGGATTACCACTCCAAACAATGGTACTTCCATCATCGATCTCAAATCTTTTAGTGATCACGTTTTGTAAGCTAAAATAATAATCCCCACCGCTAATGATATAATCCCCATACATATCAAACTTTCCAAGCGTGTTTATCTTCATTTTTATATCACCATTTCCATAGACGTTGATGGCATCACCCGAGATCTTATCAAAAATGATCTGAGTTGTGGCATCAGGTGTTGCAATAATATTCAGATCGAGATTAAATCCTGTGAGATCACGTTTCACTTCACGTTTTGCAGTATCTAACTTTACGAATTTAATAAAATCATTTTCGGCTATCTCGGTAGGACCATCCAAAGGCAAAATAAATTTAGAATTCTTTTTTGTTGTGGCCTTAACTTCCATATGGATGTCATTCATTAAACCATACAATCCAACATTTCCGCTGCAATAAACGCGACCATAAAAATCCTTGTTCTCACGCTCGGTGGTATTCAGTACCAACATATTCTTAAATGTGATATCATAATCGAGCTGCATTTTTTTGAAATTACTATGGAATATGTTACCGTTAATTGTTCCTTGTGGTACCGTTTTAAGTTTCATATTCTTGAACTGATCATTATTCGGATCTATTTGATCCATTAAAATATCACTAAAACGGATCTGATCAGGCATGATCTCAATTTTTCCGTTCATTTTATAAGTAACATTTGTGTAATCAATTTTTATCTCACTATCCGTTAATTTCAATTCTCCATCGATCAAAACTTTGTCGGAATTGCCGTGAATCTTTCCTCCGCCAAAAACCACACCTTTCTTAACGGTAAGAATTCCGGCCATAAGCGGATTAATAAGTTTTAAGTTTAGGGGGTTCGCACTAAACGTAAGATCAATTGTCTCTTCGCGTTTATCAAAATAATAATTCCCTTTGAATCCAAGATTTTTTATCACCCCAAATCCGGTACCAATTCCCAAAGTAGTATATCCATCCAATTCCAAGCGTTGTTCTTGCGTAATGTAATCTGTCCTTAAATGCATTTGCCCAATTAAATTATCATTGAATTTGAATTTATTAAGGTCAAGCAAACTATTTAGTGTTACATGCTTCTCCGAATTTTGAAGTTTGATCCTTGAATTCATTTCGCCATTCAGTTTTATCCCGAATCTTTGCAAAATGGGATTGAATTGATCAAGCACAAGATCTGTTGTCACAAAATTCAAAGAGTCGGATACTTTATCAGAGTATTTTCCGCTAATAGCAATACTTTGCTCAAGATTCACGAATTTGAGAAGATTAACCGTTACTCCTCCCGCACTATCAATAATGGTAGGATTAGAAACGCTAAGTCTCCAAGTACTATCTCTTACTTTTAAAGTGAATTCGTTGTATTTGAATAGTGCTTTGTTATTGGCAAACGACACATTGCCATTGAATTTACCCGAATTATTTGGAACGCCTTTATCATTCCACTCTAAATTATATTTTGTATCAAGATCTTTGGAAACAAAATACATGAAATAATTATTCAAGCGTAAACTATCTGCCAATTGAATATAGGCTCCTTTGAATACAAGGTTGATCTTATTGTTCTTTGAATACGACTCCACCACATTATCTTTGAATTGAATGCCCGAGGCTTCTATCAATGGCGATTTTAAATTAAAATTTATAATATTATTGGCCGCGTCAAAATTTCCTGCAATTATGGTATTAGGACTGATCATCAAACTCGGAACGAATAATTCTTTTATCACATCAAACTTTTTTACCGATATTTTAAATTTGAAGGCATCCTTGTATATCACTTTTCCTTTATTAGCAGCCACAAATGTTGGATAATAATCGTGAAGGGTTTGTTTGAAAGCTAAGGGAAGATCTGTAAGGTTGAAACGTCCGTCAACATCCACATTAAAGTAATTAGAAGTTAATTTGATGTTCTTATCAATTAGATCTTGATTGAGCTGAAGATCGAACGTACTGATCTTATACGTTTTTATGCTATCCTTGTAAAGTGTATTGTCAAAGTTGATGTTTCCCGTTAAATTATTTACATTATCACCTTTTAAATTGA
This sequence comes from Sphingobacteriaceae bacterium, assembly GCA_023251775.1. Lineage (GTDB taxonomy): Bacteria > Bacteroidota > Bacteroidia > B-17B0 > Aurantibacillaceae > Aurantibacillus. The sequence goes on from JAHEYC010000044.1 coordinate 9,177, forward strand.
TCAAGATCTGTGTTGAGAATTCGGCCGGCACTTTACTGAAATGCAGTTTCTTTAAATTAAATTTATTCACCGTTGAGATAAAATCCATTTGAGGAACTTTATTACTGAAGTTGATACTTCCATTAAAATCAAAATCTGCATTTGGATCGGTACTTACCAATAAGCCATTAAAACTTTTCTTGAAAAAAGTTCCATCAACTTTTACATTGGTATAATCATAACCGTTAAAATGTAAATTGCGAATAGCTCCTTCCATTGATGCGTCGATCTTATCTAGGGTCACACCTTTTCCTTTTAATTTAAGATCGGCATTCAAGCCATATAGGCCATTAACTCCCGCCAAAACACCGACATTAAAATTAGTGGTCTTAATTTTACCATGGTACTCAAGATCATCAGGCTTTTTTCCTGTTTTGATCCCCACGTCGGCAACAACAGATCCTAAAGCGGTGCGAATATTACCGTACACATTAAAGTCGTTGATCAAGCCATCAAATTTACCTGAGTAATTTATCACTCCTAAACTTTTGAGTTGAAGTGGGATCTCTAATTTTTTGCTTTCTTTAAAGGGGTAATTTGGAATTTGCGTCAGATCAGCATAGGAAGTAGATAATTTTTTTGTATCAAAGTGCAAATAACTATTATTAAAATCCGGCAATCCCAAAATGGTGAGGTCGCCAATAAATTCGGTATGCGCTTTTAATTTAAGTTTAAAATCCATCAAACTAAGATCAGAAACAGAACCTTTTATTTTTCCCGAAAGTTTAACGGTATCATTCAATCCTGCTAATTCTTCCGTGAACGCTGCAACATCTTTTAAATGAACTTTTGATTTTGGTTTTAAAAGCGCATCCATACTCACTTTGTTCACAAAATCACTATAGGCATCCCAGTTATCATGTTTAAATCGTACATAACCTCTTATGATAGTTCCCGGCGTTACAATATCCAGGTAATCGCAGTAAACTCCTTTTTCGCTTATTTTTAATTTGCTTGAGAGATTGGTTAATACAAAACCACTTTGCTCGGTAAATCTTAAATTAGATAAAGCAACAAGGATCGTATCTTTTTGAAATTGAATTTGTGAGAATTTCCCCGAAACATTATTAGCCCTTAAATTATTGAAGTTAATGGCTTCCGTTATTTTAGTATCCTTATTACTATTCTTGAACATGAAATTCACATTATCAAGAGTTAGATCGTTGAATTTTACATCCCATGGAGAAACGGTCGTGTCTTTTACTTTTTTCCCACTGTCAAAATAATTAACGATGAATTGAAAATTCATAACGCTATCGTTTTTGGGAATAGATAATTTTGCCGTAGTATTTGAAAGCGTTACATTTTTAATATTTATTTTTTGATCGGAGAAATTGAATGAATTGAGTTCAACAAATACTCTTCCGCCACTTAGCAATGTATCTTTATTTAGATCCTGAATATAAACGCCTTTTAATTCGGCGGTTTTAAAGAAATGAAGTTCAACAGCGTCAATTTTTACTACCGTTTTTAATTCATCCTGCAAATAGTTAGAAGCTTTTTGCGCTAACCATGTTTGAAAAGAAGGACTTTGTACCAAGAAGAATAGGGCTGTAACCAGCACCACCACAACTATTGTGAGCCACATAAGGCTTTTTAGTATTATTCTTGTAACTTTACGCATTGGTATGACCTACTAAAGTAAGCAAAATTACCGCCCTGAAAAACCGAAAAAATGCAAAATACTAACCCTATCATCTTAGCAATTGAAAGTAGTTGCGATGATACGTCCTGCGCGGTGTTGAAGGGTACTACTGTTTTGAGTAATTTCACAGCGAATCAGAAGATACACGAACAATATGGTGGCGTTGTGCCCGAATTGGCAAGTAGAGATCATCAAAAGAATATTGTGCCTGTTGTTCACCAAGCACTCAAAAAGGCAAACGTTGAACTTTCACAACTAAACGCTATTGCTGTAACACGTGGTCCTGGTTTAATGGGAAGTTTATTGGTAGGATTGAATTTCGCAAAATCATTATCGCTTTCTCTCAACATTCCATTAATTGAAGTGGATCATATGCAAGCACATGTATTAGCACACTTTATTAACGATGCTGAACAAAAAATTCCGCCTTTTCCGTTTGTATGTTTAACGGTAAGTGGCGGACATACACAATTGATAAAAGTTACCGATCATTTGAAGTTTGAATTAATGGGACAAACTATCGACGATGCCGTTGGAGAAGCATTTGATAAAGCGGCGAAAGTGATGGGTTTGCCATATCCGGGCGGACCAATGTTAGATAAATTATCAGAACAAGGAGATGCGCAGCGATTTAAATTCTCGGATACAAAAATGCAAGGTTATGATCTTAGTTTTAGCGGAATAAAAACGTCGTTCTTATATTTTATTCAAAAGGAAACTGCAAAAGATCCTGATTTTGTAAAAAATAATATCCATGATATTTGCGCTTCTTACCAACATCATTTGATTCAGATCCTCGTTAAAAAAAGCAAATTGTTATTGGATGAAACAGGCATTAAACATTTTGCAATTTCGGGTGGTGTTTCGGCAAATTCGGAACTAAGAAAGCAAGTAAAAGCATTGGAACACCAAGGAATTCAAACCTATATTCCTAAATTTGAGTACTGCACCGATAATGCTGCCATGATAGGTATAGTGGGCTTTTACAAGCTTCTAAGGAAGGAATTTTCTTCACTTGGTATCTCACCTTTAACGCGCCAAACATTTTAATCGAAAGAACTCTTCGCAGCTACGCTTCGAATTGTGGTTTTTTAGCCACGAATTTCACTAATCAACACTAATCTGTGATTAGATTTCACTAATCAAGACGTACTGATCAAACTCGATTTAAACACAGATTAGTGGAATTTTTTGTAAACCCAGATTAGTGAAAATTAGTGTAATTCGTGGCAAAATACTTCGCTTCGGCGTAGCCGAAGTTTCGGGATCATTCATTCGTAAATAAACGACTTATTAATTTTTGTATTTTCTAATAAAATTTAACGGCCTTATTTGCGGTTAATTTCGTACTTTTGCGCCCTTATGATCTCGGTAAACTCAGTAACTGTAGCCTTTGGAGGCTTTAATCTGTTAGATAGTATTTCTTTTTTGATCAATTCAAAAGACAGAATTGGTTTGGCCGGAAAAAACGGCGCCGGAAAAAGTACCTTACTAAAATTATTGGCGGGGGAGCAAAGTCCAACCAAGGGAGAGATCGCTTGTCCTAATGGTCTTAAAATTGGTTATTTGCCGCAAGATATGATCCACCAACACGGACGAAGCGTATTTGAAGAAACTGAAACGGCTTTTAATGAGATACAAATACTCGAAAAAAAACTGGAAGACATCAATCAGCAATTAGAAACACGCACCGATTATGAAAGCGCAGCATATATGCGTTTGATAGAAGAACAAACTGAAATTTATTCACGCCTTGATATGATAGGCGCAGCAAATAAGAACGAAGAAATAGAAAAGATCTTAAAAGGATTAGGATTTGAACGCAAGGATTTTGACCGACAAACTGCAGAGTTCAGCGGAGGTTGGCGCATGCGAATTGAATTGGCAAAGATACTTTTGCAAAAACCTCATATCTTATTGCTTGATGAGCCTACCAATCACTTGGATATTGAAGCTATTATTTGGTTGGAAGAATTCATGGAAACTTTTCCGGGTGCAGTGATGCTGATAAGCCACGATAAAACATTTTTAGATAATGTAACATCGCGCACCATCGAGATCGTGAATCAAAAAACATACGATTACAAAACAAATTATTCGCATTATTTAGTGTTGAGACAAGAGCGCATTGAACAACAAGAGAATGCTGCAAAAAATCAACAAAAGATCATCAATCAAACCGAAGTGTTGATCGATAAATACAGGGCAAAAGCAAGTAAAGCTTCTTTTGCGCAATCCTTGATCAAAAAATTGGATCGCATGGAAAAAGTGGAAGTGGATGATATGGATACCTCGGTAATGCGTTTTCGTTTTCCTCAACCTGCGCATAGTGGAAAAATTGTGCTGACGGTAGAAGATGCCGGAAAAAAATATGGCGACAAACGAATTTTTTCTGACGCAAGATTTATTATTACTAAAGGCGAAAAGATCGGATTAGTTGGAAGGAACGGCGAAGGAAAAAGTACCATGATGAAAATGATCGCTAAAAAAGTGGATCATGAGGGAACTGTTCAAATAGGACATAGCGTATTAATGGGATATTTTGAACAAGATCAGGAAGAAAAACTCGATCCAAAGAAAACCGTTTTTGAAACAATAGATGAATTGGCCGTTGGTGAAGTTCGAAAACAAGTAAGAGGATTATTAGGTTCGTTCTTATTTGGTGGAGATGATATTGATAAAAAAGTACAAGTGTTGAGTGGAGGAGAGCGCGGACGTTTGGCTTTATGTAAATTATTATTGGAGCCTTATAATTTATTATTGATGGATGAGCCCACCAATCACTTAGATATTCGAAGTAAGGAAGTATTAAAATCAGCTTTGCAGGATTACGAAGGAACAGTGATCATGGTTAGTCACGATCGTGATTTTATGAAAGGAATTTGTGATCGTTTATTTGAATTTCGCGATGGAAAAGTACGCGAGCACTTATGCGATATTGAAGAATTTATGCAATTGCGAAAAGTAGAGCGTTTAAATGAGTTGGATCTTGATAAGAAACCAAAAGTAGAAGTTCCTAAGCAAGAGGTCGTAAATAAGAAACCGGATACTTCTGCGGTTGATGCTGAAAAAAAGCAATTGCAGAACAAACTCAAAAAAACTGAGGACACGATCGAAAAATTAGAACTGGAAATAAAACAAGCCGACGAAAAATTGGCCGACCAAGCTAATTACGAGAAACTGATGAACGACCAGGTGTTTTTTTCTAATTATTCAAAACTAAAGCATCAATTGGAAATAGAGTTAACTAAATGGGAAGAGCTTTCCAATAAGTTAAATTCTTAGTTTCGGGTGCAACTTGTATCTTTGTATAGCGTATAACTATAAAGTATGAGTATCAAAAAACACATTCCAAATGCCATTACCTGTTGCAACCTTTTATGTGGTTGCATTGCTATTATTCAAACCTTTGAAGGCAATCTTGTTTTAGCCGCGTATTTAGTAGGTTTAGCTGCGATCTTTGATTTTCTGGATGGCTTTGCAGCACGTTCGCTTAAGGTAACTTCGGTTATTGGAAAAGATCTGGATAGTTTGGCCGACATGGTAACGTTTGGCGCAGTTCCCGGTTTTGTTCTTCATAAAATGTTACAAATAGGTTATTTGGTAAATCACCGCGACTATGATATTATTGTTCAAAATCAATGGCTCACGTATATTCCAATTCTCATTCCAATTTTCTCGGCCATTCGTTTGGCAAAATTCAATAACGATACTCGTCAAACTGACGCATTTATTGGGGTACCAACTCCTGCGAATGCAATTTTAATTTGCTCCATCCCATTAATTGTTAATTGGGATACAAATTTTGACTTGAAACATTGCGAGGTGATACATTTTTTAATTCATCCATATTCCTTGATCTTCATCTCCGTATTAATGTCAATCTTAATGGTAGTTGAACTCCCTCTTTTCTCCTTAAAATTCAAAAGTTTTGGATGGAAAGGAAACGAGATACGTTATATTTTTCTTCTTCTAAGCGCATTTGGTCTTGCCATATTCCAATTCCTAGGATTAGGTATTGCTATTGTCCTGTATGTTGGATTATCCATTTTAAATAATCTGTTTTTCAAGCCTAAGACTTCTTAGAGCCTACTTTTTTTGCCACAAAGACAGAAACCACTTGTCAGTTCTCGATACAATTTTTGCAAGAGGCAGGCAAAAATCACTCGAACTGACAGAGGGCAGGCTTTGTCATTTCGAGTGAAAAAATGCGCCTCCTTTCATTTTTTTGTATCGAGAAATGACTTGAGGATTTCTGAGGCTTCTGTTTTGCGGCCTATTGAGACCGCACAAAGTAATCAACCAAGCCCCCTAATTATAAACAACCCTCAAAAGCCTGTTTTTATATTGCGTTTAACTTGTTAATTTAGCGCTTCTATTAATAAAACTATGGCAAAATTTATAGCAAACATTGATGTAATGCCTCTAAAAGCATTGTTAGATCCACAAGGAAAGGCCGTAACAGGCTCAATGAAGAACTTAGGACTTCCTGAAATTGAGAACGTTCGCATTGGCAAACACATTACTTTAGAAATTGAAGCGGCTTCGAAAGACGCTGCCAATGCAAAAGTAACGGAGGCCTGTAAAAAACTACTCTGCAACCAAATAATGGAAGGGTACGAATTCTCTATTAGCGAGGCGAAATAAATTTTTGTTATTGGCACTAATTAGTTTACATTTGAAATTCTAAAATTTAAAAAAATCAGTATGGGTTATCTATTTACCTCAGAGTCTGTGTCGGAAGGACACCCCGATAAAGTAGCCGATCAAATTTCGGATGCTTTGATCGATAATTTTTTAGCGTTCGATCCACAAAGTAAAGTGGCTTGCGAAACATTGGTTACTACAGGTCAGGTTGTTTTGGCCGGCGAAGTAAAATCAAAAGCATATTTGGATGTTCAGGAAATTGCACGCGAAGTAATTCGTAAAATTGGATATACAAAATCGGAATATATGTTTGAAGCAAACTCTTGCGGTATCTTATCTGCAATTCACGAACAATCTGCCGATATCAATCAAGGTGTTGATCGCAAGAAAAAAGAAGAGCAAGGTGCAGGTGACCAAGGAATGATGTTTGGTTATGCCACTAACGAAACTGCGAATTATATGCCTTTGGCTTTAGATCTTGCGCACGGAATTTTATTGGAGCTTGCTGCATTACGTCGTGAGAATAAAGAAATAAAATATTTACGTCCCGATGCAAAATCACAAGTAACATTAGAATACAACGATAATAATAAACCGGTTCGTATTGATGCGATCGTTGTTTCAACACAACATGATGATTTTGACAGCGAGCAAAAAATGTTGGCTAAAATTAAAAAAGACATCATTGATATTTTGATCCCACGCGTAAAAAAGAAATATCCAAAATACGCGAGCTTATTTAACGATAAAATTAATTACCATATTAACCCAACCGGTAAATTTGTTATTGGTGGTCCACATGGAGATACTGGTTTAACGGGCCGTAAAATTATTGTAGATACTTACGGTGGAAAAGGTGCTCACGGTGGTGGTGCATTTTCGGGAAAAGATCCAAGTAAGGTTGACCGTTCGGCAGCATATGCAACTCGTCATATCGCAAAAAATTTAGTGGCTGCAGGCGTTTGTTCTGAAGTATTGGTTCAAGTTTCTTATGCTATTGGAGTTGCACAACCTATGGGTATTTTTGTGGATACTTACGGTACTGCAAAAGTAAAAATGACCGACGGACAGATCGCAAAAATAGTTTCAAGCGTTTTTGATATGCGTCCTTACTTTATTGAGCAACGTTTTAAATTACGTACACCAATGTATAGCGAAACTGCTGCATATGGACACATGGGTCGTAAGAACGAAACGGTAACAAAAACATTCAAAGGACCGGATGGTAAAACAAAAACAATGAAAGTTGAATTGTTTACTTGGGAGAAATTGGATTATGTTGCTAAAGTAAAAGCAGCGTTTAAAATTAAATAGTTATCCTTCACATAAATTCTAAAAGCCTTCCATTATGGAGGGCTTTTTTTATATCCGGCGCTTCGACAGGCTCAGCGTCCGGTCGCTGAGCTTGTCGAAGCGTTCCGTGACCTTTGTGTAAAATCTCAGTTTTCTCTGTGGTTAAAACGCCGGATTTTCGTATATTTGATATACCATGAAACAATTAAAATATATCCTTCCCTTAATTTTATTACTCACAAGCTGCAGCGGCGGCTTTGAAAGTAAAATGGCAGAAGATGACTTTAAAAAGAAGTGTCCGGAGTGTAAGGTCATTGGCGTTGATTCACAAGAATGTGAAGATGGATCTATACTTTCATGTTATTTGGTGACGATCAATTATACCCAAAATAGCGATACGGTAAAAACTGTGGCTTGTCAATATATAAAAGGCGATAATGGTTGGCATTTGGCGGAGTAATGAAAATCAGATCGACCATATTTGTTTTTTCTCTGTTATTCCTTAGCAATATTAGCTTTGCCCAAACTATTAAATTTGATTTTCCGGATTTTAAAATGAAACCCGCCGTTAAGAAAGGGTATTCTTTTTCCGATGTGCATTCCATTCAAACCAATTATTCCTTTTCAAAAATATTTCTGGGAACAAAACGTCCGTTGTTCTGTAAAATGGAAGATAATTTACATAAACGATTTAACGTATGGATCGTTTTTAGAGCTGGTTTGGATGAGAATTATAGAAGATTGATTGATACTAAAAGAGAGTAGTTATATTTTTGCAGAACTACTTCTTCTTTACCTTCTTCTCAGCACCTTTCACTTCTTTCCAACCTGTAATATCGCGGATCACTACAGAAGCACAGGTCAATCCAAAAATAGCAGGTAAATACGAAATAGTTCCGTACGCCGATTTTTTGAATTTACTTCCGTCGGTGTGCATAATAGAGAATTTTGCAGGGAGCTCAGTACTGTAAACACATTTTACGCCTTTGTAAATGTTCATATAGCGTAAACGTTTACGAACGTATTGGGCTAAGGGACAAATTTTCGTATCCTTAATATCTGCTATCTCTAATTTTAACGGATCCATTTTTCCGCCTGCGCCCATACTCGAAATAATTTTATTATTATTCCAATATGCACTCGAGATCAAATATAATTTTGGAGAAATACTGTCTATAGCATCAATGATGTAAGTGAATTTTTGTTTTAAAAACTCTTTCATATCATCCGGCGTTTGAAATTTATTGATCACATGGATCTTGCACTCGGGATTAATCGCTATCAAACGTTCGTACATCAGGTCGGCTTTGCTTTGTCCGTGCGTTGTGGCCATTGCTTGTATTTGCCGGTTACGATTTGTTGGATCAACAGTATCACCGTCAATAATGGTCATGGTTCCAACGCCCGCTCTGCAAATTGCCTCGGCCGCATAACCGCCCACGCCGCCTAAGCCAACAATGAGCACATGTGCATTGATCAATTTCTCAAGTCCTTTATCTTTCACCAATAATTTGGTGCGTTCCATCCATGAAGTATCCATACAATATATAAGCTACTAATTTAATTAATTTTCAGCCTCGGCTTCGCCTCGCTGTGTATTTTTTGCCACGAATTACACGAATTTTCACTAATCTGTGTGGGTTATTATTTCACTAATCTGTGTGTATTAGTATACGTTTAGATTAGTGTTAATTAGTGAAATTCGTGGCTATTAATTTCACTAATTGTGGCTTTTTATTTGTTTACTAATATCTATTTTAAATACTGTTTTAAAATTTTCTTCTATTTGTAATTGTATGATCTCATCATTTACGCCTAATAATTCTCCGGCTTTTAAATACACATATTTTATAGACAGATCTTTATCGTCAGTCTCTAAAAAAAAGCGTTTGCGTCCAATGGTTTTGATCACTTTCGCAGCATTACTTTCGTAACCTAACATGGCTTTTCCAAAAGAGAAATAATAACCTTCACTCACAAGTACTTTCGCAATATTATCATTATTATTAAAACCGTGGATGATCACAGGCACTTGGTTGTTGTTATGATTCAAACAATTGATCAATTCGTTAAATGCTTTTACACAATGAATGATCAAGGGTTTCTTTAATTTGTTGGCTAGCTTAACTTGTTCAATAAACACTTTTTTTTGCAATTCAAAGTCCACTTTACTTTCTTTATCCAATCCGCATTCACCAATGGCCAAACATCCTTTTTCGTGAGCAATTTCTTGTAAGTGTTCAAGGTCATCCTTATAATTCGCATCAATATGCCAAGGATGCAAACCATACGAATAATATTTTACGCGATCGTTCTTTTCTAGGAACAAATTCACCAATTCAAGATGTGCATCAAAAATTTGCGAATGTGTATGGATGTTAATAAACACGGTTAAAAATAAGACTTTACTCTCAGAAATTAAACAGGCAATATTAGTAAATTAGACCTTAATTTAAGAGCATAATGTCGGCAGATCATAACAAATTAACGTCAATAACTCTCAACGCACTAAAAAGCATCGTTGGCGAAGCTAATATTCATAGCAGCGGAGAGAAATTGGAGAAATATGGATCTGATGAAACCGAAGATCTTGTGTTTTTGCCTGAGGTGGCTGTTTGTCCGCAAACTGTTGAACAAATATCTCAAATTGCAAAATTGTGTAACGATAACCGAATTCCCTTAACTACGCGCGGTGCAGGTACGGGTTTAAGTGGAGGAGCATTACCTGTAAAAGGCGGTGTTGTGTTAAGTATGGAAAAATTCAATAAGATCTTGAATATCGATACACGTAATATGCAAGCAACGGTTGAACCTGGCGTGATAAATTATATTTTTCAGGAAGAAGTAAAAGCCTTAGGATTATTTTATCCTCCTGATCCCGCAAGCTGGGGAAGTTGTAGTTTGGGTGGTAATATTGCGCATAGCAGTGGTGGACCAAAAGCTGTGAAGTACGGAACAACGCGCGATTATGTTTTGAATTTAGAAGTTGTGCTGGCAAATGGTGATGTAATGTGGACAGGCGCCAATACATTAAAATATTCTACCGGTTATAATCTTACGCATTTGATGATCGGAAGCGAAGGAACTTTGGGAATTGTAACAAAAATTGTTTTTAAATTAATTCCTCTGCCAAAACACGATCTGTTGATGTTAGTGCCATTTATTTCGGCCGAAAAAGCGTGTGAAGCGGTTGGCGCTGTATTTAGAGAAGGAATTATTCCAAGTGCTATGGAATTTATGGAGCGTGATGCGATCGAATGGAGCGCGAAATACAGCGGCGAATTGAATTTTGAAATTAAATCCGAATGGCAAGCTTTATTGTTGGTTGAAGTTGACGGAAATAATATGGAAGTATTAATGAGTGATTGCGAAAAAATTTCGGAGATCATGACACAACATGGAAGCGATGAAGTGCTATTTGCCGAAGCAGCCGAACAAAAAAATGCGCTTTGGAAAATACGACGCAAAGTAGGGGAAGCAGTAAAAAGTAATTCGGTCTACAAAGAAGAAGATACAGTTGTTCCTCGTGCTGAATTACCAAAATTATTAAAGGGCGTTAAAGAGATCGGCGCCAAATATGGTTTTAAAAGCGTTTGTTATGGTCATGCTGGAGATGGAAACTTACATGTAAATATTATTAAAGGAGAACTAAGCGATAAAGTGTGGGATAATGATCTTCCAAAAGGAATTACCGAAATATTTGAACTTTGTAAAAAATTAGGTGGTACTATTAGCGGCGAACATGGCATTGGCATGGTGCAACAAAAATACATGCCTATCATTTTCCCCGAACACCAATTGCAACTCATGCGCAATATCAAAAAAGTGTTCGATCCAAATGAAATTCTAAATCCGGGGAAGGTTTTCGGTTAACGCCTCCGGCGTCATAATGATCTTTAGCCACGAATTTCACGAATTTGCACTAATCGAAACTTGCTAATTTATTTCACTAATCTGTATGTATTAATTAAACCCAGCTTACACACAGATTAGTGTAATTCGTGGCTTTTCTTATGGTTAAAAAAGGTTATTCGGTAACCTTAGCCTTTAAAATCATTATATCTTTGTATTAGTTCCGATTTTTTTTGGTAAGTTTAAAGAATAAACCATGTTCCGTTCAGCATTCCTCATATCATTCATTTTCTCTACATTTTTGGGCGCACAAAGTAGTTTAAAGTATCCTACATTATTGTGGCGCATCTCGGGCAACGGATTAAAAAAAGATAGCTACTTGTACGGAACTATGCACGTAAGTAATCGTGTGGCTTATCATTTATCCGATCAATTTTTTGATGCGATAAAAAGTGTCGACGTTGTTGGATTAGAAACAAATCCTTCCGAATGGTTAATGAACATGGAACTTACCGGTGAGTTAAGCAAAGCAAGTGGTGTTTCTTTATATAATCCTTACGGAGGAAATTTTTACAAGAATGTTTTCGGAATGCGTTTTCCCGATAAACAAGTTTACAAATCGCTATTGAGTTTTGATCCTGAAATTATAAATGGCTTATTGTATCGTACCACCATGAGTCAGGAGAATTTTGAAGAAAACACTTACATCGACCTTTTTATTTTTCAGGCAGCGGCTAAACTCAATAAAAAAATTGTGAGTTTGGAAGATTTTGTAAAAGCCGAGATCCAATCCAAATTAGCAGCCTTGCCAGATGCAGAATTTCATCCGGATGATGCGAAAGGAGATGATTATGGAGGATACGGACGCTATGGCAATGGCGAAAAAATGGAAGATGCTTATCGTCAAGGAAATTTGGATGCAGTTGATAGTTTGACCAAAGTAATGGAGACAAAAAATATGCAGCAGTATTTGTTGCATAACCGTAATGTATTCTTTGTTCAGTGTATAGATTCTATTTTAAAGTCGGGTAGTGCTTTATTTAGCGGCGTTGGGGCTGCGCATTTACCCGGTAATAAAGGTGTGATTGAAATGTTGCGCAAACTCAATTACAAAGTTGAACCTGTTATACCGCACCAAACAAAAAAGGCAGTAAAGGAACAAGAGATCATCGATCAGATCTTAAAACCGGTATCGTTCGAAAAGAATTATGCCACGGATTCGCTTTTTTCTATTCAGGTTCCGGGTAAGCTTACGCCGATCATGAATTACGATAATATAAAATATTATATCAATGCCGATATGGTGAATGGTAATTTTTATAATGTAGCGCGATTAAAAACAAATTCTACATTGAATAATTATACCACCGCAAAAATGACCACTATGCTGGATAGTTTATTCTTTGAGAATATCCCCGGTAAGATCATCAGCAAAAAGGATATCGAGAATAATGGCATCAAAGGTTTTGATATCATCAATAAAACGCGACGCGGAGATCTTCAACGCTATCATATTTTCATCACCGATCTTGAGATCATTCTATTCAAATTAGGTGGCAAAGGCGAATTTGTGAATTCATCGGCCGGTAAACAATTCTTTAATTCCATAAAATTCGAACCAAAATTCGCAAGCACTATCACGTATCAGCCGCCCACAAAAGGTTTTAAAGTAAAAGTTCCGAACGAATATAGTTATAGTCGGAATGATTATGTTGGCGTGGCAGGTTTGGTTGAGGACCTAAGCGCTTATGATAAAAAAGAAGGGAATTTCTTTGGTGTGAAACATGCGATCTACAATGATTTTTATTATTTGGAAGAAGATAGTTTTGAGTTGAATCGTTTGTCGTCGTACGCGCTTCAGAATTTTAAATTCACTAAAGACATTAAAACCGAATTGAAAAAGGAGCAAGGTTTTCCTTGTATATATTTAACCGCGAGCAATCTTAACGGCAAAAAATTCTGCGGCAAAATATTTATCAAAGGCGTACATTACTATTTGGCTTACGCTATTAGTGATGGCAAAGTGGATCTAAAGAATGATTTTTTCAAGTCGTTTGAATTAACGGAGTTCAATTATTTGAACGATATCAAAGAAATAAAGGATAATGATCTTCATTTTATCACAAAAGATGAAACATCAAATACACCTAGCAGCAGGTTCAATGAGCAGTTTGTAAAGGCCTATACACATATAAAAGATTCATTAAAGACCAAAAAGAGTAAACCGGATGATTTTGATTATGTATCGCAAACAAAGAATTATTATTCGCCCTCAAGTCACGAGTATGTAGAGATCTTTTATGAAAAGTATAATAATTACGATTACAGAGATAAAAAAGAATTGATCGAGAAAGTAAGAAAGAATTTAGGTGAAGCATTAACCATGAACATCAGATCTGTTTCTCAAAAAGAAGAGAATGGTGTATTAACTTACGAATTTTTTATGAAGGATACTGCAACGGCACGAGCGATCAAAGCCAAAGTGTTTGTGAAAGGAGGAACGGTTTATCAAGTAAAAGTACCTTGCGATACAGTGTACGGTTTAAAAGGCTGGGCGCAGGAATTTTATAATTCTTTTAAATTAAAGGATACTGTTATAGGAAAAGATCTTTTTAAGAATAAGTTCAAAGAATTATTAAATGATCTTGTAAGTGTTGATACAGCCGTTCAACGTAAAGCTTTGTTCTCGTTGAGTAATTCTATTAGTTTAGAGAAGGAATATTTAGATGATTATCTTCAATTCATAAAAAGCGATAAACTCAACAAACTAAATACCGAAGCAAAAGCACAATTATTTGTAAGCGGTGGTGTTTTTGAAAGCGAAAAAATAATTCCAGCCTTTTCAAAACTATATACACAATATACAGATAGCGCTTATTTACAAATATGTTTATTAAAGGGTTTAGCGTATTATAAAAATAGAAATACATTTAAAACGGTCGGCGAACTTTTAATTAAAGAAACACCTTTAGTAGGCGATGAAAGTGTGGTAGGAAATGTTTTTAAAGTAATGCAGGATTCATTGGAACTTTGTAATTCATTATTCCCTTCTATTTTGGTTATTACAAGGAATGAGGAATATCATACTCCTGTTTATAAATTATTGAGTATACTTATTAAAAAGAAGATCGTTACAGCGCAACAAATAACCTTGAATAAAGCAGACATTTTGCAGGATGCCAATTCGGAACTGAAACGTTATAATGCCGCATCGCAAGGAAAAGGAAAGACAACGCAGTATGGTAATGCCAATCAAAGTTTGGAGGACATGATAAGCTTGGTGAAAGAAAATTTGGAAACTCTTTCAACGAATACTATTGTAAAAAATACAAAATACAAGGATGTATTGAACTTGAATGATCAACCTTTGCTGGTGAATTTCTCCTATATTTTGATGCCGTATTATAAAACAGATGAAAAGGCAAAGCAATTCATTGATAAAGTTTCTAAGATCAAGAACGATCAGATAATGATGCCGATGTTTGTATTGTTGAAGAAGAATAATATCACTTTAAATGACACGCTCGCGAATTATTATGCAAAAAATCCAAACACGCGTGCTTATTTTTACAGCGAATTAGAGCGTGATGATCTTACCTCAGTTTTCGCAAAGGCATATGCTACGCAACAGCAATTGGTGGAGTCGGTTTTAAAAGCGTATAACTTAGTGAACACGTATTCATCTTACGATAACGATAAGCAAAAAGACAGCTTGATGTTTCATAAAGAAATAAAAGCAAACAATAAATACGAGAGGGGAACAATTTACATTTTTAAGTCACCAAAAAATAAAGTGGGATTGAACAGATGGTCGGTGGCGTTTGTCCCAACTTTACCGGGTAATAAAATAAACACCGATGTAGTTGTGATACGGTCGAATGATCTTTTCAACGAAACGTTAACGGAAGCTGAAATTGAGAATGAGATCTTGGATGAATTCTCGTGTATCTACAGAAATAGGATCTCGTCGAGCCGTTCTAATTACTACGACTACGAATGAGTTTAGGAATTTTATATTTATTTCCTGGTCCTTTAAGTGAAACTGAGATCGAGATCGTGTTACCAAAACACAATATTGATCTTATCAAAACCATCAAACATTTTATTGCAGAGGATGCAAAAACAGCAAGAAGATTCTTGAAATTATGCGCGTATCCAAATATTCAGGATGCCGACATCGCTTTGTTGAACGAACATACGGAAAGTAATACCATCGAATCGTTGTTGGCTCCATTGCTCAAAGGACAAAATGTGGGTTTGATGAGTGATGCGGGTTGTCCGGGCATTGCCGATCCAGGAGCCGAAGTAGTTAAACTCGCACACAAAAAAGGAATAAGAGTTTTACCCTGGGTTGGTCCAAGTTCTATTGTGCTAACCATTATGGCAAGCGGATTTAATGGACAGAATTTTGCTTTCAACGGTTATTTGCCAATTGAAAAAGATAAACGAGTAAAGCGCATCAAAGAATTAGAATCTTTGGCTATAAAACATAAGCAAGCGCAATATTTTATTGAAACACCTTATCGCAATGCCCAATTGTTTGCCGATCTTTTGTCGAGTTTGAACGCGTCCACACAATTATGTTTAGGAATTAATTTAACAGATGCTACTCAACAGGTCATCACGCGATCAGTTTCGGAATGGAAAAAGGTAAAAGCTCCCGAAATTCATAAGATCCCGGCGGTTTTTGGGATCTATTATTAGAAGCGGTTAAAATTTATCTAATTTCTTTGTTACGAATTATTTTGGCTGCAACTTTGTTAGATTTTTCGCCATAATTGCTTCATTATGCCTGCAAAATCTGCCTCGTTTCGCTCAAAATAAATTCATAACAAATTCATTATATAAATTTAAACCGCTTCTTAAGAATCCTTTGTTTAAAACATCTTTTCCCACTCAAAAGGCGAGGGTAAGCTTTTCCTACCTTGCATAAGTGAGTTTATTAAGTAAGATACGGTCAAAACATAATTTGATCTTGAAACTGCTATTGGTAGTGGTTGTGTCTTTTATTTTCACCATTCTTCTTCCTGATAATAAAGTTAATTTCCATAAGGTAGATGAGTTTGATGCCGTTTGGCCATACAAGGATCTTGTTTTGGACGAAGATCTTTTTATTAGAAAAAGTGATGCGCAAATAAAAGAAGAGCAAGATAAAGCAAGTGAAAGTGCAGCCTTGGTGTTCAATAGCAACACAAATGAGAAAGATGAGAAATTACAAGAACTTTTAAAAAATGATGAGCGATTGTATTCGCAATTAATGCCAGCATTTGATTCCATTTACAAAAAGGGAGTGGTGCAAACTAGCGACGCTGCAAAGGGGAAAACTATTCTTTTGCAAAAAAATGGTTTGGGAGAATTTGTTTCTTACGATGATCTGCACACCGTTAATTCCGCTTCCGAAATATTAACGACTTGGATAAACAAAAAAAATATAAAAGTTCCGTCTTCAATTAATGTAAATGATCTTTTAGCCATCACTGTTTATTTTGATGAGCAACGAACTGAAGCTTACAAAAATTCAATTGCAGAAGCCGTTTCAATTTATAAAGCTGCATATTCAAAGGGAGATAAGTTGGTAAAGCAAGGTGAACAATTAACCAAGGAGAAACGCGAATTGATAGCCGATTATTTCAGATCAAAAAGATCGGATGTGGAGATCTCGTTCTTTACATTTGTTGGAAGATGGGGTATGATGTTTGTTCTCACCATCACTTTGCTCATGTATCTTTTCTTTTTCCGGAAAAGTATCTTCGGACAAAATTTACAAATTGCATTTTTGTATCTGTGTTTATTAACGGCATTCTTTGCCAATTATCTTTTTTATAAATACGGATTGATGCTTTCGGCCTTGCCTTTTATTTTAACGCCCATTATTGTTCGTGCTTTTTTTGATAGCAGAACTGCTTTATTCACGCATTTGATCTCGGTATTGTGTTGCAGTTTTTTTATGGCGGATGTGATGGAATTTATTTTGATGCAACTTGTAACAGGAATTGGCATCTTATTCTCGGTTTCTGAAATGCGTAAACGTCAACAGATACTCAATGCAGCGATCATTGCCATTATGTTTTATTTTGTGATCTTTGTTTTTTATCATTTGGGATTTGGCACCAAAGAGCTCACAACAAAATTCACCGCTTATCTTCCTTATTTGATCAGTGGAAGTTTGGTGTTGTTGGCAACTCCCTTGATATTTATCATCGAACGCCTGTTTGGTTTCATTTCCGATTTTAAATTGCTCGAGTTGTGCGATCTTAATCAACCCTTGCTCCGAGATCTGTCACAACAAATTCCCGGAACATTCCAACACTCTTTACAAGTGGCGAATTTGGCCGAGGAAGCCATTTATTTTATTGGGGGAAATACATTATTAGTAAGAGCCGGCGCAATGTATCATGATGTTGGAAAAATAAATAATCCCAGTTATTTTACCGAGAATTTGGGGAATAATGTGAGTCCGCACATAGAAATGCAGCCAAAAGAAAGCGCGCGCATCATCATCGATCATGTGATAGAAGGAATTGAGTTAGCCAAAAAACATAAATTGCCCGAACAGATAATTGATTTCATACGAACGCATCACGGAACAACCACGGTTGGTTTTTTTCTTAACATGCATAAAAAGGAACAGGATAAAGTAAATATCAACGAAGATGATTTTAAATATCCCGGACCAATTCCTTTTAGCAAAGAAACGGCGGTGTTAATGTTGGCCGATGGTGTGGAAGCAGCTTCGCGAAGTTTGAAAAAGCATGATGCATTAAGTATTAACGATCTGGTTGATCAGATCATTGATTATAAGATCGCGCAAAATCAATTGATCAATGCAGATATCACATTCAAAGACATAACACTCATCAGAAAGATCTTTAAAAAACGCCTTATGACCATCTACCATGCACGTATCGAATACCCCGTATAGATGATCTAGTATAAATAGTTGAATATCAATAATTTATATATAGTTTTTATTTAATATCTTTGTAATATATATGAAAAAAATATTCCTTCTATTTTTTGCTGCGATGTTGGTGTTGAGCTCTTGTAAAGTGTTCAGATCAAGCATCATGTTAAAAACACCCAAGGATTTTAATTATGATAAATTGGTTGACTCTTTAAGCAGAGCTGATTATAGATTAGCGGCAAATGATGTTTTAAGTTTCAGGGTTTATACAAACGAAGGTTTTAAAATGGTTGATATGGCAACTGCTCAAAATAATATCAATAATATTCCAACCATTGATGCGCGAATTGAAACCGATGGTAGCGCACGTTTACCTTTAGTTGGCGTTGTTGATCTTAAAGGACTCACAGTTATTGAAGCGGAGAAATTATTAGAAGATAAATATTCGGTGTTCTACAAAAAGCCCTATATCAATTTAAGGATCACAAATAAACGCGTGATCGTTTTTCCCGGTCAGTCGGGTATGGCAAAAGTACTTTCAATTAATAATAATAATACAACCATATTAGAAGCGCTGGCTCTTGCCGGCGGTTTATCGGAAGACGGAAAAGCCTACAAAATTAAATTGATACGCAATACCCCGGGCATGCCAGCGAAGATCTATCTTATGGATCTTTCTAGAATTGATGGATTGGCTGCAGGTAATACACAAGTTCAAGCATATGATGTTATTTATGTTGAGCCTCGCTATCGTCCTATTCGTACATTCTCAAGTGAAGTAGCGCCTTTATTAACGCTCTTAACTACGTTCCTCATCTTGTATTCTTTACTAATTCGCCGTTAATGTCGTACCACGTTGGATTAAATAAAAATGATTTTGTAAAAGACGCAGAAACAAAACTAAATTCTGCACTAGACGTAAGTCTGCTTATTCATTTAATAAAAAAATTCAAGTGGGTATTCGTTGGTTTGTTCCTCATTAGTGGTTTGTTATCATTTTTATATTTAAGATATAGCCAACCAATTTATGAATCACGCGTTCTACTGCAGATCAATGATAACAAGACCGATCAGGTTTTGCGTTTGGAAGGAATAGGTGAGAGCGAGAATATTTTGGCCGAAGCTATAGAACAGATCCACTCGAAAGTATTTTTGAAACGTATCGTCGAAAAACTCGATCTTGGATTAAGTTATTTTAGCGAAGGTACATTCAAGAATTACGAACTTTATCTTTCATCACCATTCCTTGCACAGATCAATCTTAAAAATCCCTCGTTACAAGGACAAAAAATTTATGTAGAACTCAACGAACAATTAACCGGTGGTTTAATAAAGTATGGATCTACTTCCAGGAAATTCAAGATCAACGAATGGTTGAGAACTTCTGAATTCGACATCAATGTTTTTTTAAATTCAAAATTAGATAGAGAAACCATCAAACGAACCATTGCCAATAATAAGGCCTTTTACATGTTGTTAACGGATGTGGATGCTGTAACCACCGAATTGCAAGGAAAACTGGAAGTAAAAGTGTTGAATGAATTAGCAAAGACCATTCTTATTAAGGTAAAAGATATCAATCCACAAAAAGTTACCGATGTGGTGAATAATCTATCGGAAGAGTTTTTAAGCTATGATGTTGAACGTAAAAGTGAGAGTTCGCGGAATATCTTGAGCTTTATTGATAAACAATTAGGATTGGTGTATAATGATCTAAGAGATACGGAGAAAGATCTTAAAGTATTCAAACAGGATAAGAACATTGAGAATAATAGTCAGAAGATAACCACCGATATTTTACGAGCTTCCAATATTGAAGAGCAATTACTCAAAGTGGAGATGGAAGAGAAGATCATTGATGAGGTGCAAGCAAACATCAATAAGAACAAGAACATTGATATTTACAATCTTATTTCCATCATTTCGGGAACCGATTATGAGAACATGGTAAAGGATGTTATTCAAAGCATTCAAAAATTATTGGCAGCCAAAGAGGATCTATTGTACATGGTAACTCCAAATTCGGAGAACATCAAACAAATAAATTACCAACTCGAGATCCAGAAGAAATTATTATTAGAGAGTTTAGATGCGGTAAAATTACGTTACAAATCAAAATATAAGAGTTTACTCGAAAAATCATCCGATTACAAAAGTAAAATGGGCTCAACTCCCGAAGATGATGTTGAACTTTCGCGCCTTAATCGTTTGTACACCATTAATGAGAAATATTATACCATGCTATTGGAGAAAAAGACAGAGTTCTCTATTTCTAAAGCGGGTTATGTAACAAAGAATATCATCTTAGAAAAGGCGGTTGGAATTGGGGGCAAGGTTTTCCCAAGTACAAGAGACATTGTTTTAATTGCATTCATTTTAACCATCCTCGTCATATTCCTTATTTTGATCATGGTTTATTTCACACATAATAAGATCTACGCGATCCATGATGTGATGAAATTTTCGAATCAAGGCGTTTCGCTTATTGGTGTTGTGCCAAAATACGAGAGTCAGATCCCTGTCTCACAATTGATAGTGGATAAGAATCCTAAGTCCATTATTTCGGAAGCATTCAGAACTATTCGTACCAATCTCTCATTCATTGATAATACCCCGGGTAGTAAACTCATTTCAATAAGTTCAACAATTAGTGGAGAGGGCAAAACATTCATCGCTATCAATATTGCGGGTATATTAGCATTCACCGGAAAAAAGGTTGTGCTTATTGACCTTGATATGCGTAAACCAAAGATCCATAAGGGATTTGGTGTGAAGAATGAGATCGGAATGAGTAATCTTTTAACCGGAGAATATAAGATCGAAGATTGTTTTAACGAAAGTTCGTTGGAGAATTTAAAATTCATCACGGCGGGACCAACGCCTCCCAATCCTTCGGAGCTTATTTTAAGTGATGCATTAAATAAAGTTATTACCGAACTGCAAAAGCA